>CAIVAX010000411.1 GCA_903903935.1 uncultured Hyphomicrobiales bacterium
ACCACAACTTCTGCCTCGCCTAAATGGCTGGCTGCATGGCCGATGGAAATCGTCGCGCCTTTTTCGCGCAATCGTTTCACATTGGCATTTTCAGCCACATCGGAGCCTTGCACACGATAGCCCAGATTGAGCAGCACTTCGGCAATGCCGGACATGCCAATGCCGCCAATGCCAACAAAATGGATGGGGCCAAGTTCACGCGGCAGTTTCATCAGGGGGCTCCGCAAGCGGGGAGGAGGAGGCGAGGCGCAAGACCAGATCGGCAAGGCGCTCGGCAGCATCGGGCAGGCCGGCACTTTTGGCAGCTTGCGCCCGGTGAATCAAGGTTTGGGGAGAATGGAAGCTCTCCAGCAAAGTTTGGCTGAGCCATTGTGGTGTGAATTGGCTTTGGGCAATCACATGTGCTGCACCGGTCTGCGCCAGATGAGCCGCATTGGCGGCCTGATCTTGATCGAGCGCGAATGGAAAGGGCACCAGAATCGAGGGGCGACCAATCACGGCAAGTTCGGAGACAGTGGAGGCGCCGGCGCGGGCAATCACCAAATGGGCTTGTGCCATGCGCATGGGAAGATCACGAAAAAAGGGCGCGATCTCAGCTTCAATGTTGAGATTTTGATAAGCAAGACGCACGCGCGCTTGATCCTCACCGCGAGCTTGCTGAACGAGAAGGAGGCGCGAGCGGATTTCAATTGGCAACAAAGCCAAGGCTTCGGGGACAATATCGGACATGACCCGCGCGCCTTGTGAGCCGCCTGTCACGACAATGCGCCATTTGCCATCGTCAAAATCAGGATAGGGAAGTTTTGCTGCATGCAAAACAGCCGGGCGAATGGGATTGCCAGTGTGCACGACTTTGGTGCGATTTTTATCAGCAAGTCCGCCAATCTGCGCAAAGCCCGTTGCAATGGCTGTGACGCGGCCTGCCAGAAATTGATTGGCGCGTCCTACAACCGCATTTTGTTCATGCACCAGAGTTGGAATATTCAACAGGCTGGCTGCTAACACAGGAGGCACTGTGGGATAGCCGCCAAATCCAATGACGCAGGCAGGTTTGATCTTCTGCAATTTGACATAGGCTGTGCCTGTGCCCAAAGCGAGAGTTAAAGCGGCATGGGCTTTGCGCGCGAATGAGCCGCCGCGCGGCGTGGCCGAGGCAATGGTGTGAATGGCTTTGGCTGGAAAATGTGCGCCATAGCTCAGCGCCCGATCATCGGTTGCCAATTCGATCTCATAGCCACGGCGCGCCAGCGCATTGGCGAGGGCTTCAGCTGGAAACAAATGACCGCCAGTGCCACCGGCAGCCAAGAGAATGGGGCGTTGTTCTTTCATTCGTCGCAACGGCCCACGATTTGGGAGCGCGGTCTTTTGCGCGTGACGGCGATGAGAAAGCCCATGGCAAGCGCCAGCGAGATGAGTGAGGAGCCACCATAGGAGATGAAGGGCAGTGTCATGCCTTTAGCGGGCATTAATTGCAGATTGACCGCCATATTAATGGCGCTTTGAATGCCAAACAACACCACAAGGCCAGCGGCTGCAAAGCGGCAGAAGGAATCCTCATTGCGCATGGCGTTGAGCAGGCCGCGCAAGACAATGAAGCTGAACAAAGCAACAATCAGCAGACAAGCGATAATGCCAAATTCTTCACCTGTGACAGCGAAAATAAAATCAGTATGGCTATCAGGTAAAATGCGCTTGAACGTGCCTTCGCCCGGACCTTTGCCTAGCCAGCCACCGGAGATGAAACTCTCCATTGCTGTATCAACCTGAAATGTGTCGCTGACGCCCGGTCCATTGCCCGGATCGAGAAACTTTTCGATACGTGCGCGCACATGCGGCACAAAGCGATAGGCCATGACGACGCCTGTTGCGCCAATGCCACCAATTCCCGCCACCCAGAACCAATGTAGCCCCGCCATGAAAAACAGGCTGGCCCAGACAACGGAAATCAACATGGTCTGACCAAAGTCAGGTTGCAAAATCAGCGGCACAATGGTCATCGGTAAAAGGATGAGTGCGAGCAAATTGCCCGGCACATCTTGGCGCCGTGCGCCTTCTGAAAAGGCCCAAGCGGCAAGTATCACAAAAGCGGGCTTGATGAATTCGGATGGCTGGATGCCAAAAATCCAGCGCCGTGCGCCTTTCACTTCCTGCCCGAATAGGAGGGCGGCAAAAATCAAAGCGATGCTGATCACAAAGATCAAGAGCGAGGCGCGCCTCACATAACGGGGCGAGAGAAAAGAGGTCGCCACCATCAAGAGGCCAGCAGGGATGAGATAAGCAATCTGTCGATTAACAAAATGGAAGCTGGAGAGGCCGAGGCGTTCGGCGACGGGCGGACTGCCAGCCATGATCAGCACAAGGCCAATCACCATCAAAGTGGCGAGCGCGCCTAAGAGCCAGCGATCGACGGTCCACCACCAATCAGCAAAAGTTGAACGTTCGGTACGAGAGACCATGGGAACCTCAATTTACATTGTGTTGCGCGATGAGCGCTTGGACGGCAGAGCGGAAACTATCGCCGCGATGTTCGAAATTTTGAAACTGATCATAAGAGGCGCAGGCGGGCGAGAGCAGCACAACCGCCTCGGGTGCTTGGCCTTGCAATGCATCTGTGCTGGCCGCTTGGAGGGCTGCTGCCAGAGTGCCGCATTTCACAAAAGGCACTTGCCCGTTGAGCGTTTTGGCAAAATCATCAGCTGCCTCGCCGATCAGATAGGCTTTTCTGATTTTGAGAAAGAGCGGCGCAAGGCTTGCAATACCGCCGTCTTTGGCTTTGCCGCCAAGAATCCAGAAGATATCATCAAAGGATAAAAGCGCCTTTTCTGCGGCATCGGCATTGGTGGCTTTCGAATCATTGATGAAGAGCACATGATCGATCCGCCCAACCTCTTCCATGCGATGGGCAAGGCCAGGAAAGCTGTTCAAGCCCTGTTGGATTTGCTCTTGCGAGAGATTGAGCACATGGGCTGCCCCCGCAGCATAAGCGGCATTTTGCGCATTATGCGCGCCTCTGAGTGTGCGCAGACCTGCGAGCGGCCCCAAAATAGTCGGGCCGTTGAAAGTGGCGATGATCTTGTGGTTCTCGACTGATAGGCCTTGCGGCAGGCTTTGATGCAGCGAGAGCGGAATGGTGCGCAGATCCGTGCGGCTTTTTAAATGATCATAGATGAGGCGCGAAAAGGCATCATCAAGACTCACGAGTGCTGTTTGCGATTGCGCAACCAATCTTTCTTTCACAGCGGCATAGGCCTCCATCGTGCCATGACGATCTAGATGATCGGGCGAGAGATTGGTGATTATGCCAATGGTGGGATTGAGCGAGGGGGCCAGATCAATCTGGAAGGAGGAGCATTCGATCACATGGATTTTATCGTCTGCAGGTGGCTCGAGCGCCAGAATGGGCGTGCCAATATTGCCGCCTAGCTGAACATTGTGACCCGCGCTTTGTAAGATATGCGCGATCAAAGCTGTGGTTGTCGATTTACCATTGGTGCCGGTGATCGCGATGAAAGGCGCGTGCGGGGCAAGGCGCGCGCGCTCACGGCAGAATAATTCGATATCACCGATGATCTCAATATTGGCAGAGTGGGCCTTCTCGACAGTCCAATGCGGTGTGGGATGCGTTAAAGGCACGCCGGGGGCGAGGATCAGAGCGCTAAACTGGCTCCAATCGGCAATGTGCAAATCGCTGAGCGTGAGATTGAGCGCTTGCGCTTTGGCGCGGGCTTGGGCTTGATCGTCCCAGACAGTGACATGTGCCCCGCCTTGCACAAGCGCTTGCGCTGTTACAAGACCCGATCCACCGAGTCCGAACAGCGCAACATGCTTGCCAGCAAAATGCGTGACAGGTGTCATTCAACGCACTTTCAATGTGGAGAGGCCAATCAAAGCCAGAACGAAGGAAATGATCCAGAAGCGGATTACGATTTGCGGTTCGGTCCAGCCCAGTTGTTCGAAATGATGATGGATCGGCGCCATGCGAAAGACGCGCTTGCCGGTGAGTTTGAAGGATGTGACTTGCACGATCACTGAGAGTGCTTCAATCACAAACAGGCCGCCAACAATGGCGAGCACGAATTCATGCTTGATGGCCACTGCAATCGTGCCCAGCAAGCCGCCCAAAGCCAGCGAGCCTGTATCGCCCATGAAGATTTGTGCTGGCGGTGCATTGAACCACAGAAAGCCAAGGCCTGCGCCAATCAATGCGCCGGTAATGACAGCCAATTCGCCTGCGCCATTGACGAAGTTGATACCAAGATAGCTCGACATAAAGGCATGGCCTGCCAGATAAGAAATGGTGCCAAAGGCGCCAGCTGCGATCATCACAGGGCCGATGGCCAAGCCATCCAAGCCATCGGTGAGATTGACGGCATTGCCGGCGCCGACAATCACAAGCGCGCCGAAAATCGGAAAGAACCAGTGCAGATCGGTCACATAGCCATTGATGAAGGGCACAGCCAGTCGGGTGGCAGGCGTGTCATAGGACAGGGGTGCAGCGAGGGCTTGAAGGAGATCGCTGAGAGAATTGACCGGTGGGCTTACACTTGCGCTCATCATGAAATAACAAGCCAGCAGTCCGATCAGCAGTTCGAGGCTCAGGCGCGCTTTGCCTGAAAAGCCTTTGTGCGATTGCTTGGTGACTTTGAGATAATCATCATAAAAGCCGATCGCACCAAAGCCGATGGTGACGAACAAGACAATCCAGACATAAGCGCTGCGCGGGCTTGCCCAGAGAATGATCGAGGCGACAAGCCCCGAAAGGATCATCAATCCGCCCATAGTGGGCGTGCCCTTTTTGGTTAGCAAATGCGATTGGGGACCATCTTCACGAATGGGCTGCCCCTTGCCCTGTTTGAGGCGCAGGGCAGCGATGATTTTGGGGCCGAAGAAAAAAACAAACAGCAAGGCCGTTGCCGTTGCGCCAGCGCCGCGAAAGGTAATGTAGCGGAACAGATTCAATGGTCCGAAATAGGCCTGCAATTCTGTCAGCCATGTGAGCATGGTGTGTCCTAATCCGCGATTGTCTGTTCAGGGGTGAAAATTTCTTTGAGCTTTGCGACCACAGGGCCCATGCGACTGCCATTTGATCCTTTGATCATTAAGGCGTCGCCGGCTTTGATACTCTGTGTTAGCACGCTCACCAAGGCTTGCGCCTCTGCCACCCATTCGCCTTTGAGGCTGGCTGGCAGGGCATCGAATAAATGTTTCATCATTGGCCCAGAGGCAAACACAAGATCAATCTTGTTCGCGAGGATGGAGTCGATCAGTCCTTGATGAAGATCGGCGCTCTGCGGTCCCAGTTCGAGCATATCGCCGAGGATTGCAATGCGGCGGCCTTTTACGTTCATGTCACCTAAAAGAGTGAGGGCGGCGCGCATGGAAGCTGGATTGGCATTATAGCTTTCATCAATCAGTGTGAGCGTGCCATTGGGAATAGGCAATTCAAACCGCGCGCCGCGCCCTGTGGGGGGCTTGAAGTAAGCTAGTGCCTGAGCTGCTGTGGCAAGATCGAGCCCGAGGCTGTGTGCAGCCAATAGAATAGAGAGCGAATTGATCGCCATATGGCGGCCTGGCGCGCCCAGATGATAAGTCAGCTGCCTGCCCAGAATCTGCGCGGTGATGTCCTGACCTTCGGAACGAGAAGACGTTGATAGCAAGCGCGCATCGGCTTCTTCACTTTCGCCAAAGCTCAACATGTGTGTTGCGCCAGCTTGAATGGCGATGCGTTCATATTGCGCAATATCCCGATGCACAATGGCCATGCCGCCTGGCTCAAGGCCGGAAAAGATCTCTGCTTTGGCGTCTGCAATGCCATCGATAGAGTCAAAGGCCTCGAGATGGACGGGGGCAATCGTTGTGATGATGGCGATATGCGGGCGTACCATTTTGGTCAGAGGTGTAATTTCACCCGCATGGTTCATTCCTATTTCGAAAATACCAAAGTCTGTTTGGGCTGGCATACGGGCCAAAGTCAGCGGCACACCCCAATGATTATTATAGGAGGCAACTGAGGCATGGGTATGGCCGACGCTTTCTAAGACGAGGCGTAAAGCCTCTTTCGTGCTGGTTTTGCCAACCGATCCGGTAATGGCAGTGATGCGCGCCTGTGTGCGCTCGCGCGCAGCGCGGCCCAGAGATTCAAGCGCGCTCAGCGTATCCTCAACGACATAAAGCGAACCAAGCCCCTTGAGCGCATCGGCGTGGGCTTCATCAATGACCGCTGCGCCAGCACCTTTTTCAAATGCCTTGGCGACAAAATCATGCCCGTCATTCGTCTCGCCCTTGATGGCGACGTAGAGATCACCCTTATTCAAGGTGCGCGTATCAATCGACACGCCGCTCACGCCCTGCGGAACGGCGCCGATGAGGCGCGCGCGTAGCCCGTTGACAAGAGCAAGACCAGACCAGAGCGCAGATTGGCTCATGCCGCTTTCTCCTTCACAAAGGCGCGAATGACCTCATGATCTGAAAAGGGCAGGATCTGCGTGCCAATCATCTGACCAGTTTCATGGCCCTTGCCAGCGATGATGAGCGCATCTCCCTCTTGCAGCATATCAATAGCTGCAGTGATCGCTGTGGCGCGATCGCCAATGTCTTGCGCTTTGGGGGCAGCGGAAAGAATGGCGCGGCGAATGAGGGCAGGATCTTCCGAGCGTGGATTATCATCTGTGACGATCACCACATCAGCAAGACGTGCGGCGATCTCTCCCATGAGTGGGCGTTTGCCCTGATCGCGATCGCCGCCGCAGCCAAAGACGAGAATGAGGCGCCCAGTGGTGAGGGGACGCAAGGCTTGCAATACTTTTTCCAAAGCATCGGGCTTATGGGCATAATCAACAAAGATCGGCGCTTGATGATAAGTAGCGATCTTTTCCAGTCGACCCGGAGCACCGGTTAATGTTTCCAGTGCGTGAAAGACTGAGACAGGCGCGCCGCCGGTGACAATCGCCAGCCCAGCGGCAACCAAAGCATTGGAGACCATGAAATCGCCTGACAGCGGCACAGTGATATCGTGACGCTGCCCCTGCCATTCAATCTGCACATGCGTGGCCGTGGTCGTGGCGCGCGATGCAATGAGGCGCAGATCTTTACCCTGTCGCCCGATCGTAAAGATTTTCAAGCCGCGCTGCGTGCACGCTACGATCACGCGGGAGGCGCTGTCGCTGTCTGCATCAATCACTGCGGCCTGTCCGGGTTGCAGCAAAGTGTCGAACAAGCGCAATTTGGCCGATAGATAGGCCTCGATTGTAGGATGATAATCCAAATGATCGCGGCTGAGATTGGTGAAGGCCGCAGCTGAAAGACGCACGCCATCTATTCTGTGTTGATCAAGCCCATGCGAGGAGGCTTCCATAATCAGATGTGTCACGCCATCCTGCGCCAATTGATCAAGCGTTTGATGCAAGGTGACAGGATCAGGTGTTGTGAGTGAACCATAAGTGGCGCCCGAGGGGGCGATCAAACCTGTTGTCCCTAATGCTGCTGCCGCATGGCCTAGATGCGCCCAAATCTGGCGTGTGAACACACTCACCGATGTTTTGCCGCTTGTGCCTGTCACAGCTGCAATGGTGGCAGGTTGGCGCGGATAAAAACGCGCAGCAGCTTGCGCCAAGGCAAGGCGCACATCTTCCACGCCAATGAGCGGCACATTGCCTATTTGTCGTGTGGCAGGATGAGCGGCGATGATGGCCAGCGCGCCTTGCTGAGCTGCTTGCTGCGCAAAGCTCAGGCCATCAACTTTCGTGCCGGGGATGGCGAAGAAGACAAAGCCAGCTTTGATCTTGCGGCTATCGGCGCTCAGACCCAACACGGAGTGTTCGCCCAAATGGGCGTCCAATTTGTGTGTTGGGAGGAGATCGCGCAGCAGCATTAGCGTGTCGTGCTTCCTGTGGTGAGGCCCACACCTAATTTGGCGAGCAGGGGAAAGGGCTGTGCGGGTGGCTCAAAGCGTGGCGGCAGACCAAGCAGAGGGCCAGTGCGTTCAATGATTTTGCCTGTCACAGCGCCTGCATTCCATGCCGCTGTCCGATAGCCATGCGTTTCAGAAGTCGCCTGCGGCTCATCCATCACGGTGAGATAGAGATATTTGGGTTTGTCCGAGGGCGCGATGGCGGTGAAAGTGGTGAACACACGATCATTCGAATAGCGACCATTCACAACCTTATTGGCCGTGCCTGTCTTGCCGCCCGCATAATAGCCCTTGATGTCGATGGCTTTGGCAGAACCGATTTCAGCATTCAACCGCATGAGATAGCGCAAGGCTTCGCTGGTCTCTGGCTTAAGAATGCGCGGCGCATTCTTCATCGCTTCGGCCTGATCACGCTTGAGGAATGTCGGTGTGACGAGATAGCCACCATTCGACAGCGCTCCCACAGCCATCATCGCTTGCAAAGGCGCCACAGCCAGACCATGGCCGAAGGCTATGGTCATTGTGTTGAGTTCGCCCCAATTTTTAGGAACAATTGGCTCGGCGCTTTCCGGCAATTCGGTGCGCATACGATCCAATTGGCCCGCTTTGCGCAAAAAGGCTTTATGTGCATCCACGCCCATCATCAGCGCAATGCGGGCTGTGCCAATGTTGGAAGAATAGGTGAAGACTTCCGACACGCTCAAAGCACGATTTTGAGCATGGAAATCATGAATCGTGAAGCGGCCATAACGCAGAGCGGCGCGTGCATCAATACGGGTGGACAGATTGACCTTATTGGCATCAAGCGCCATAGCCAAAGTGAGCGCCTTGAAGGTTGAGCCCATTTCAAACACGCCGACCGACATGCGATTGATGCGATTGGGATCAAGCGCATCCACTGGATTGTTGGGATCATAATCAGGCAGCGAGGCCAAAGCGACCACTTCGCCCGTATTGACATCCATAATCGCCGCAGCGCCTGCCTTGGCCTTGTAGCGTTCAATGCCTTTGAGCATTTCATCGCGCAGAGCATGGGTGACTTTGAGATCCAGAGATAAAGTAATGGGCTTGAGATCATCGGCTGTCATACGAAAGCCAGCGCCATTGAGCTCAGACAGGCCGATACTGTCGATATATTTCTCGATGCCCGCAATGCCAACATTATCGACATTGGTGAAGCCCAGAATATGCGAGGCAATCGGGCCATTGGGATAGACGCGCTTGTTCTCGGGCACAAAGCCAACGCCCGGCAGACCAAGGCGGAAGACTTCCTGTTGCTCTTTGGAGGAAATGCCGCGCTTGACCCAGACAAATCCTTTGCGCGACATCAATCGATCGCGCAGCTCTTTGGCATTCACATCGGGCAGAACGGCGGTGAGCAATTCCACCGCTTCATCCTTATCAATCAGGCGGCGGGGTTCGGCAAAGACTGACATAGTCTTGACATCAGTGGCGAGAATTTCGCCATTGCGATCGAGAATTTCAGGACGCACGCCCGAGCTGGCTTCTGAGGCAATGCGTCTGAGGCTTTGCGGATCGGGCTTACCAGCCAGATAGACAAGTTTGCCCGCGATCACGAGATACAGCACGGTAAATCCGCCCGCCACAATGCGAATGCGCCAGCCCGATTTATCAATGCGCGTGCGCATGAGATCACGTCCCGCATCCAGAATGCGGCGACCAAAAGAGCGTCTTGGAGTTTCAATCTCGGCTTCTAATTCCGGCTCATCCGCAAATGTGTTGGCATGGGCCCGAGCGAAGGTTTTATCGGCTTCACTCTGGTTGTGCGCTTGGGGGAGAGACTGATCCTGCTTCATGGGCGCGAACTTTCACACTAACGCAAACGGGTTGAAGGTGTCGTGGCTGCAGGCGTTGAACCCGCGCGGCTGCTGCTCTTCTCATCGCGCGGCGTCGCAGTGGGCTCTGACAAGCCCAGCATTTCGAGCTTGCGGCCAATGCTATCGACGCGCTCAGCTTTATCGGGCAGGTCGCTCACTTTAATGCTCTGGTCGAGCGACATTTGGCGCAGATCAAGATGTTTCTCGGCGAGAATTTGAATGCGCTCTGGGCGGGTGAGATAGGCCCAGTCGGATTTCAAAGTGACAATGGCATTTTTCTCACGATCAATCGCATGGCGTGTTTTGACGATCTGCTCCGAGGTGAGCATGGTTTCATATTTGATCGAATAGGCATAAACGGCGGAGCCGAGAAGCGAGAGAATAGCAATCACATTGAGCAATCGGAGCATATCAGCGCCTCCGTGGTTCGTGTGAAGGCAGGCGGGCCAAGCTCAAAAGTTTGACATCTGTGCCGCGGGCGGGGGCATGCGTGCGAGTGGCAAAGCGTAATTTGGCTGAGCGGGCTCGTGGATTGAGAGCAAGTTCTGTCTCTCCTGCAATGACAGGATGACGAGAGACCTGCTCGAATGTAGCTTGCGGAGGCGCGCTTTCGCCTGGCAGCAGGCGTGAGCTGCCACGGCCGCGATCAGAGCGCTCGGCTAGAAATTGTTTAACGATGCGATCTTCGAGCGAATGAAAGCTCACAATGGCCAAGCGTCCGCCGGGCTTGAGTGCGGCTTCAGCCGCAATCAAAGCTTGGACCAATTCTTCCAGCTCAGCATTGACGGCAATGCGCAAGGCTTGGAAGGTGCGGGTGGCGGGATGAATCTCATGCGGCTTGCTGGGCAAAAGCCGGGCAATCAGCTCGGCCAATTGCTTTGTGCTGGTAAAGGGCGTGGTGATGCGATCATGCACAATGGCTTTGGCAATGCGCCGTGCAGCGCGCTCTTCGCCATAGTGAAAGAAAATATCTGCCAATTCTTCTGCACTCGCCTGATTGACGATATCAGCGGCAGAGCGACCTTGGCTTTCCATGCGCATATCCAGCGGGCCCTCAAAGCGGAAGGAAAAGCCTCTGGCCGCTTCATCAATCTGCATGGAGGAGACGCCAATATCCAGCGTAATGCCAGCAAAGGCGGGCTCGCCTGTATGAGCCAATCCAGCCTCAAGAGCGGTGTGTTGAAATTGGCTGAAACGGCTGTGGCGCAGAATCAAACGATCGCCAAATTGGCTCTGCAGGGGGCCAGCAGCGGCAAGCGCGCGCGGATCTCTATCGAGGGCGAGCACGCGGATATTTGCGCGCTCAAGCATGGCGCGTGTATAGCCGCCAGCTCCAAAGGTGCCATCGAGATACAGACCGCCAGATGTGAGATTGAGCGCGTCCATCACCTCAGACAGAAGCACGGGAATGTGAAGGGCTGGTCCGCCTGCGGCGAGATCTGTTGGCTCGCCGCCGCCCTGTGTCATTCCCGTGCTCCTTGTCGCTTCGGTTGCTCCGCGCTTGCAGATCCAGTGCTGAGCTGTTTGCGCATTTCGCGCATCTGACTTTTGGCCTCTGCCAGATGCAGCTGAAACTTGCTCGGTTCCCAGATCTGAAATTTGTAGCCCTGACCCACAAAGGTCACCTGATCGGTGATGCCTGCTTGGGCTTTGAGCTGGTCGGTTAAAATCACGCGTCCTTCTGTATCGGTCTTGAGGATCTCGCTGGTTCCCAACAAAGCCGTGGAATAGAGATCCCGTTCTTCCGAATAGGCGGCAAACCTGTTCAGCAGTCCGTCGATCTCCCGCAAAAGCCCATGCCCACCACAATCGAGCGCTTCCACGCTCAAAGAGGGATGCACGTAAAGACCCTCGAAGCCGTCGCGCGCTAACACCGCCCGAAATGAACCGGGAATAGAAACCCGACCCTTGGCATCGAGCCGGTTTGTGAAATGCGAAACGAAGCGATCCACTCAGTTCACCCGACATCCCAATCTTTGCGCCGATCTTTGCGCTGTCGATCAGGCCTACCCACTCATGTGCTGCACAGTCCCTCGTCTGATCGCGCTTCATCAGGGCCCCAGCGCCGGCTGCCTTGCGGCCGCGGCGGGTGGCTGAACCCTGAATCAATGATCCGTGAGGGATGCTTTGGGATATCATGGGATTATATGGGCGTCAATGGAAAGTTGAATCGAAACGGCACAGATCCGCCTCACTGTGCATCTGACCCTGTTAAGATTAATGAACCGTTGATGAATCGCGGCAAAATCAAGATTATCTTGAAAAAATCGAGGCTTCCGCCCTGTCCTTTGGGCTGACGAGGGGCTTTATGGCGTTTTCTTTCTTTATTTTGAGGCGCTGATTTGCCCTAGCAGCGGATTTGTGGGGCCCAGCCCACTGCGGGCCTTGCCAGGCTTTCTCATTAGGTATAAACATATCTTTATATCTTACATAAGGTCAGAAATGAGTTCCTTTGCACCCTTAGCCACCATTCTGTCGGGCCTCGAGGCCTCGGGCGAGGTGACGCGCCTGCGGCTGCTCATGTTGCTGGCCGAGGCGGAGCTGACGGTGACGGAGCTGGTCTCCATTTTGGGCCAATCGCAACCGCGCATTTCACGCCATCTTAAATTACTGGTGGAGGCTGGATTGGTCGATCGCCATAGAGAGGGCGCTTGGGTGTTCTTTCGGCTGGCCGAGCGCGGTGTGGCGGCGCGACTGGCGCGTCAGATTGTTGATCTGATCGATAAGCGCGATGCCATTGCCGGGGCTGATCATGCGCGTCTGAGTGAAGTGCGCCAAGCCAGAGCCGAGCAGGCGGCGCAGTATTTTGCCTCACAGGCGCGCAATTGGGATCAATTGCGCTCTTTGCATGTGCCCGAAGACAAGGTCGAGCGCGCGGTGCGTGCTTTAGTGGGCGATGGGCCTTTGCAGGCTGTGCTGGATCTGGGCACGGGCACGGGCCGCATGCTTGAATTGGTGGCGCCGTTCGCCGAACGGGCGGTGGGCGTGGATCAAAGCCCGGCCATGTTGAATGTGGCGCGCTCGCGATTGGAGGCGGCGGGTTTGAAACATGTTCAACTGCGACAGGGCGATATTTATGCTCTGCCGGTTGAATCCGACGGCTATGATCTGATCATCATTCATCAAGTCTTGCATTATCTCGATGATCCGGGCCGGGCGTTGCGGGAGGCTGCACGTCGGCTGAGCCCGGGCGGGCGGTTGCTGGTGGTAGATTTTTCTCCGCATTTGCTCGAATTTCTGCGCGAGGAACATAAGCATCGCCGGCTGGGATTCACGCATGCGGAAATCAGCGAATTCATGCGCGATGCCGGGCTTGATTTGATGACTCATCAAGAGCTCGCGCCCAATGATGCCTCGGGCA
>CAIVAX010000412.1 GCA_903903935.1 uncultured Hyphomicrobiales bacterium
CTTCATCACCGATTGAATGACGGTCTGCGTATCGAGGGGACGCAATGTGCGCAGATCAATGATCTCAGCGTCAATGCCCTCTTTCTCCAATTCGGCCGCGGCTTTGATCGCGTAAGTCATGCCAATCGAGAAGGAGACCAAAGTCACATCCTTGCCCTTGCGATGAATGCGCGCTTTGCCAATCGGTATAGTGAAATCCTCAAGATTGGGAACTTCAAAACTCTGCCCATAGAGAATTTCATTCTCAAGGAAGACCACAGGATTGGGATCGCGGATCGCGCTCTTCAAAAGGCCTTTAAAGTCGGAGGCGGTGTAAGGCGCTACAACTTTCAAGCCCGGGATCTGCGAATACCAGGCCGAATAATCCTGGCTATGTTGAGCGCCAACACGCGCAGCCGCACCATTGGGACCACGAAAGACAATCGGACAGCCCATTTGCCCGCCCGACATATAGAGCGTCTTGGCGGCCGAATTGATGATCTGATCAATCGCCTGCATAGCAAAATTGAAGGTCATGAATTCAACAATCGGGCGCAGGCCCGTCATCGCAGCGCCAACACCAATGCCTGCAAAACCATGCTCGGTGATCGGCGTATCAATCACGCGCTTGGGGCCAAATTCCTGCAACAAGCCTTGCGTGACCTTATAGGCGCCTTGATATTCTGCGACCTCTTCACCCATGACAAACACATCAGGATTGGCGCGCATTTCTTCAGCCATCGCATCGCGCAAAGCCTCGCGCACCGTCATCATTGACATACTGGTGCCAGAAGGAATTTCGACCGTATCGATGAAAGCAGGCTGCGGGGCGCTTACTGGCGCAGAAGATGTATGTACAGCTGGCGCGGAAATTGGCGCGGCCTGAGGCGCAGCCTGAGGCGCGGGCGCGACAGCGGCTGAAGCATCCTCACCCTCGGCAAGAATAATCGCAATCGGCGTGTTCACGGCGACATTGTCTGTGCCACCTTCAATCAGGATTTTGGACAAAATGCCCTCATCCACCGCTTCCACTTCCATGGTGGCTTTGTCAGTTTCTATCTCGGCAAGAATATCACCAGATTTGATTTTATCGCCTTCGCGCTTGAGCCATTTGGCAAGCTTGCCCTGTTCCATTGTGGGCGAAAGGGCGGGCATGAGTACATTGATAGCCATTGAGCCGCTCTCCCTCAAATCACAATATCTGTCCAAAGCTCGGATACATCCGGCTCTGGATCATGCGTGGCAAATTCGGCGGCATCGGCGACAATGGCACGCACTTTGGCATCAATCTGCTTGAGCTCATCTTCACTGGCGTGTTTCTCACGCAGAATGCGCGCGCGGATCTGTTCAATGGGATCATGCTCATCGCGCATTTTCTGCACTTCTTCTTTGGAGCGATATTTGGCTGGATCCGACATGGAATGACCGCGATAGCGGTAAGTCTGCATTTCCAAAATATACGGGCCTTTGCCGGTGCGACACCAGTCGAGCGCACGACTGGCCGCTTCGCGCACATTGCGCACATCCATGCCGTCAACCTGTTCGCCAGGAATGTTGAAGGAAATACCGCGTTTGGAAAAATCGGTCTGCGAAGAGGCGCGCGACACAGCTGTGCCCATCGCATAGCGATTATTTTCGATCACATACACAACCGGCAGCTTCCACA
>CAIVAX010000413.1 GCA_903903935.1 uncultured Hyphomicrobiales bacterium
TATGCGCGGTAAAGTGCTTGGCGAAAATCCGGCTGACCTGATCAAAACCGCCGCCGGGTGAATAGCCTACAATGATCGAGATCGTTTTGCCGTGGTAGAAATCCTCGACCTCATCGGCCTTAGCAGGCTGGGATAGGGCCATCAGATTGAGGCCGAGCAAAATCAGGACGAGCAGAATATGCGTGAAGCGATTGAAGGGCGTGAAGCGATTGAGTGCCATTTGATCCTCCCAGATCTTTTTTCTCAGCTTAGAACTCCTGCTCACTGAGTGCCAGAGCCGATCTGGGGAATATTTGAATTGTCCTCGCAAATGGAAAGGTACTTGGTGATCGATAGGGCCGATCTTCTTTGCAGCTGAAACTTGTCTTGTTTTACTGGGCTAGCGTTTTTTGGTGAATGTGCCGCGTATGATCTGCGCCAATGTTTCAAGAGCTTTCAAGCGGGGTGAATTGCGGCGAAAGGCCAAGCATATTCTGCGATGGGATTGTTTGCCGCTCAATTTACGTGCGACAAGGCCTTGGGCGAGGCCGCGCGCGCTTTGGACTGCCAGTTCAGGGGCCAGAGTCACGCCATAGCCTGCGGCGGCCAATTGCATCAAAGTCTCTAAACTCAAGGCCCGCACTTCAGCCAAATGGCCATCACCCAGTTCTGGATGTCCGCACAGATCAAGCGCCTGCTCGCGCAGACAATGGCCATCGGCCAACAAAAGCAAAGCGCGCGGATCAAGGTCCTGCGGGGCAATGGTTTTGCGAGCAGCCAGCTTGTGCGCTTGCGGCAGCACAACCCAGAAGGGCTCATTATATAAAGGCAATTGCGTGATCAGCGGCGATGTTTCTTGTGTGGCGATAATTGCTGCATCTAAATGCCCGGCGGAGAGGGAGGTCATCAAATTTTGTGTGATGTCTTCATGCAGGATGAGCGGAGCATTGGGCATGTCCATGCTGGCTTTGGGCAGAACATGGGGCAGCAGATAGGGGGCGATGGTGGGAATGGCGCCAATGGACAAAGGCCCGCGCAAGGGATCGCGCGCGGCTCGTGCACTGGCCAGAATGTCATCAGCTGCTTGCACAGCCCTTTGCGCTTGCTCGATGATCTGTTCGCCAGCAGCGGTCAGGCGCACCGAGCGCCCGACGCGCTCGAAAATGGCAATGCCCAACTCTTCTTCAAGCTTGAGAATTTGTCCGCTGAGCGTGGGCTGGCTGATGTGGCAGGCCTCCGCCGCCCGCCCGAAATGGCCTAGCCGTGCAAGGGCCGTGATATAGCGCAGATCTCGCAGATTCATGGTCATCTCATTGATTGAGAATATCTATGGATTTCTATTTTTTATAGATAATCTCAATCATCGGCAAGCCATTTGGCCCTTTAAGGCCTGTTCCGCCTTGGCTTATCGTTGATCCCAGTCATAAGTGTCGGCGATCTTGGGCAGCGGCCGGATCGGGCTGAGGCTTTTGGTGCTGGTGGTCTCGGCGCGCGGCACTTTTGATTTGGGCGGGGTTGAGGCTTGCGCCGGGATTTTGCCGCGTTCGTCCGCTTTAGCTTGCGGCACAAAGGGCAATTTGCCCATGAGCTGCGCTTGGTTTTGTGGTTTGGACTGTTGGGCAGGAGAATAGGGCGAGCCAACGGGTCGCACATTCTGATGCGGGGGATGTTTTGCAATGCTTCCCGTCACATCTGAGGTAGAAATCTGATCTTTTGAGATCTGGGCGGTGCCTGCCATGAGCGTGGGTTGGCTGGCTGCTGGCAGGTGATCCAGCTTTGTCTCTGATTTATTGTGGGCCAAGAGTTGAGAGGGTGAACTTTGCCCCAATTTGGAGTTCACAAGTCCGGCGGACCCCACCAGCACAACCAGACCTAGGCCATAGCCTAACATGGTGCCTAAGCTACCTAGGCTGAGGGTAGGAGCGGGGCGCGCGGAGCTGCCCAAACGACGCAATTCATTTAACTGATAAGACACGGCACAATCCAATCATACTCTGGCAACCATAGTGGCAGGCAGGGCTTAAAAAAGGGTTTGAGGCCGGCGGGGGCGTCAGACTTAAGCGCGTGCGCTTGTGGCCGATCCTCAGCGCAGGTATAAGCTGCCCAGTATCCCTCCTGAAGACAGGTATTGACCCTCATGGCGATTGAACGCACTTTTTCTATTCTCAAGCCCGATGCTACACGTCGCAATCTGACTGGCGCGATTAATGCCAAGATTGAAGAGGCTGGTCTGCGCATCATTGCGCAAAAGCGCGTGCATATGACCTTAGCGCAGGCCCAGACATTCTATGGCGTGCACAAGGATCGCTCCTTCTTTGGCGAGCTCGTCGAGCAGATGACTGCCGCCCCCTTGGTGGTGCAGGTGCTCGAAGGCGAGAATGCCATTAAGCGCTATCGCGATGTGATGGGTGCTACCAATCCGGCCAATGCGGATGCGGGCACAATCCGCAAGACCTTTGCGCTGAGCATTGGCGAGAATTCCGTGCATGGTTCGGATGCGCCTGAAACAGCCGCCGTTGAAATTGCCCAATGGTTCTCTGGCAATGAGATTGTCGGCTAAGCTTTGCCGATCAGCTCCTATAAAAAGGCAGCCTTGGGCTGCCTTTTTTGTTTTGGGGTAAGCCTTCGTCTCCGTCTGCGCAGGGTGGATGACATGAGCGCTGCTTCATTGTAGGGCTGAGAAAATGGGAGGGCACGCCTATGGGTTCATCACTGAGCTATGATTACATCATCGTTGGAGCAGGCTCGGCAGGCTGTGTGCTGGCCAATCGGCTCAGCGAGGATGAAGGCGCCAGCGTGCTTTTGCTAGAGGCGGGCGGACGGGACTGGAATCCGCTGATCCATATTCCCCTCGGCATGGGCAAAATGCATGAATATCACATGCATGATTGGGGGATGGAGACCGAGCCAGAGCCCGCGCTCAACAATCGCCGCATAGAGGCCTCGCGCGGCAAGGTTTTGGGCGGCTCGTCCTCGGTCAATGTGATGGCTTATACCCGCGGCCATAGGGGCGATTATGATCGCTGGTCGCGCGCGGGGGCGAAGGGCTGGTGCTATTCCGAAGTGCTGCCCTATTTCAAACGCTGTGAGAGCTGGATTGACGGTGAGAATGCTTGGCGTGGCGCGCAAGGCCCATTGGGGACGGAATGGGCCAAGACAGATGATGCCATCTTTCCAGCCTGGGTCGATGCTGCCCGGCAA
>CAIVAX010000414.1 GCA_903903935.1 uncultured Hyphomicrobiales bacterium
ATTCAGATGAGCAACATAGGTCAGAATGAGAAAGAGCAAAACGCTTAAACATGACACACCTCACTTCAAACAGATCCAAGATCTGATGCAATCAGGCTGCGCCGAGAGTCTAAAAAAGTGTTAGCGGATTAAGCTTAATGGCTTGGAAAACACACTCTGTCCACAGCACGTCAGCTCTGCGCAAGCTCTGTGAGAACTCGCATTTAACTTTCAAATTACAACTGATGATATTGATGTATTTTATAAAACCATCATTCAGATTTAGCAGTGCCGCGAAAGCCCGTCGCCAACACATAAAGTTCGGCCGATCCTGCACGGCTCGCCGCAGGCTTAACGTGACGCACAGTCGTGAAACTGCGTTTGAGCAAGGCGAGCAATTGATTTTCCGTGCCGCCCTGAAACACTTTGGCGACAAAAAATCCACCGGGTGCCATAACATCACAAGCAAAATCCACTGCGAGTTCAACCAAGCCGACAATGCGCAAATGATCCGTCTGACGATGGCCCGTCGTATTGGCCGCCATATCGGACAGCACACCATCAGCCTTGCTACCCATCAATTCCTTGAGGCGATCAGGCGCATCATTGTCGAGAAAATCCATCACTGTAAATTCAACACCAGCCATGGGTTCGATCTCGAGAAGATCAATGCCAATGACACGGCCACGGCCCTCTTGGGACTTCACTCTGCGCGCCGCAATTTGCGACCAGCCGCCCGGTGCCGCGCCCAGATCAATGATCTTTTGACCCGGCTGCAGCAATTTATAACGATCATCAATCTCTAGCAGCTTATAGGCGGCGCGGGAGCGATAGCCATCACGCTTGGCTTGCGCAACATAGGGATCATTGAGCTGTCGCTCTAACCAGATGGTTGAGGACAATGATCTTTTGCGTGCTGTCTTAACGCGAACCTTTAAACTTCCGTCGCGGCCCGCACCATTGGTCTCTTTAGCCATGATTAATTATGCTCCGCCGGATCAACCCAGACGCCATCCGCGTGCATCAATTGCATCAAAATGCCCTCGCGCAAACCGCGATCAGCAATACGAATTCTTTGAGTGGGAAAAGCTTTGCGTATGGATTCTAATATAGCACAGCCAGCCAACACCAGATCAGCGCGCTCGGGCCCGATGCAGCCATTGGCCGCTCTCTGCTCATAAGACATGGCGCGCAAGCGATTGGTCGCGCTGACCGTTTCCTGATCCGACATCCACAGACCATCGACCCGGCGGCGCTCATAGCGCATCAGGCCCAGATGGACCCCGGCCAAAGTCGTGACCGTGCCGGATGTGCCCAAGAGATGAAAATGCCGATTGCGCGGCTGCTGGCCGACAAGATCGACAAAGTGTTTGAGCTTGTCATCGACCAGCGACACCATGCCTTGAAAAGTTTCCGCCGTTACCGTGCGGCCACCAAATTTTTCTGCGAGCGAGACAACCCCCAAGGGCAAGGAGGTCCAATGGCGGACCCGATCCCGCATACTGCGTTCCGCCCCGGAACCATTGGGATTTTGCTGATCGAGCCAGACGATTTCGGAGGACCCGCCGCCAATATCAAATAAGAGAACACTATCGGCCGCCGGATCGGCGAGTGAGGCGCAGCCTGCGGCAGCCAAATGGGCTTCCGTCTCGCGATCAACAATCTCGAGGCTCAGCCCCACGTCTTTTTGGACGCGCTCGATAAATTCAATGCCATTTTCGGCTGCCCGGCAGGCTTCTGTGGCAATCAAACGGGCTCGGCTCACACCTTTATGATCAAGTTTC
>CAIVAX010000415.1 GCA_903903935.1 uncultured Hyphomicrobiales bacterium
CAGGTGTGAGAATCAGCGCGAGTGGAAAACGTTTTCTCATCTCCGATGTCATTCTCTGGACTGTCTCGCATCCGGACGGAAGCCGGCCTGGACAAGCAGCTACCTTCGACACCTGGACGCCGCTCTGACGTTAGGGCAGGCCAAGAGCCTGCTGGAGTTTGACTGAATGAAGCAACTTTCTTTTTGCCATTTCTGGCAAAATACTCGGCGCTCCACCTCGCTGTTAATGATCCTTCGAGATGACAGACTTCAGCATGGTCGCAAAGGAGCGAGCCATGACCAACCTTTCTGCCCTGACACAAACCGGCCAAAGCCTGTCGCTGATGAATGCGCGTGTCGCCCCGCTACAGAGCGGGCAAACTGCACGCGTGATCAAGATGAGGCCCTTGCAGCTTTCCAGAAGCGTTGAAGCTGCAGCCGCGCGCTTGGTCGCCTCGCAGTTGGGAACAGCTGGACTTGGAAGCCCATCCATCACGCTCACAAAATCCTCGGGCGCCAATGAAATGGCTGGCATGAAAACCGTGTCAGTTGGTGCGAGTGGACCTAATTCTGCGAGTGAACCCGTCGAACTGAAAGCCGGCGCTCTTTATACGATCTCAGCGGCTTTTGGCCTGTCGGACAGCCGTGGCCAGATGAAGGTTGAGCTCGTCAACGCCAACAATCAGGTCGTGAAATCTGTCTTCTCAGGTGCTGGCAAAACACAGGCCTCATTCATTCTCACGCCGACTATCGCAGGAACTTACACGATCCGCATCACAGGTCAGCCGATTGGAAAGACGGGTGCGACCACCAATATTTATTCCAGCTATCAAGTTTCGGTGGCGCAGGCGCAATCGAAATTACCCACCACGAGTGGTGATAAAAATATCGATGCGCTGGTCATGGGCGGAACAAATGCATGGTTTCACGCCACCGGCACTGTTGCCACTAAGACCACAACACAAGTTAAGCCCGGCGTCATGGAATTGCAGAATGTCGTGGGACGACCGATCAAATATGCATTCATGAATACAAGTTTTCTGAGCCAACTGTCTGGCCAAGATGCCAGTGGCGCGGCTGTCATGACAGATACGCAAAAGCAGGCTGTGCAAGATGCCTTTGGGTATTTTTCCAGCATCATCAACCAGAGCTTTGAACTCGTGACAGATCCCACGCAGGCCGACATCGTCTTTGGCACCAATAATCAGGGCGGCACCAGTGCGGGCTATGCTTATTTGCCCAATCAAAGCGGCAACCATGCACAATATCTCATGCTCGCGAATGATCAGGCGACCAACAGCACATTCAGCAATGGCTCCTATGGCCTGCTAACACTACTGCATGAAATGGGACATACGCTGGGCTTGAAACATCCCGGCAATTATAATGCGGGCGGTGGCGGCACGCCGGGGCCTTATCTGTCCAAAACAGATGATAATCGCCGCAACACGATCATGTCCTATTATTCAGCCAGCGGCATTTCTGCGAGCCCACAAACCCTGATGGCCTATGATATTGCCGCCCTACAATATCTCTATGGCGCCAACCGCAATCCGACAGACACGGCCGCACTGGCCAAACGTCAGACCACAACCTTCACTGATGGCTGGGCGGGGCTGGAATCACTCTGGACCCCGAGCGGGGCGACACTAGATCTGAGCGCCATGACAAAGGCCAATCTCGTCGATCTGCGTGAGGGTGCGTTCAGCTCGATCGGTGCGACCAAAAACAATGTCAGCCTCGCCTATGGCAGCCGGATTGGCGCAGTCACGGGGGGCAAGGGCGCCGATCAGGTCTATTCAGCTGGTAGCGGCACGATGAGCCTCGATGGTGGGGATGGTGCTGACACGCTCTATCTCGCGGGGGCCGCAAAGGAATGGGCCCAGAGCGGTTCGAGATGGACACGCAAGGTTGGTGGAAAGACCGTGGCCAGCGTGACCGCTGCTCATTTCGAAACTGTTGCCTTTTACGATCCGGCCAAGACCGCTCTCATTCGCGCCTGATGACAAGCGAGCATGCACCAGCTAGATTTTCGTATCCTTTAATGGACCCTGCGAAAAACCGAGAGCTGGCGCAACATGCTCCATGGATTGATATCCCGTTTTGCCGATATCCGGCCGAATGAAATCCGGGCGACGCTCTGGTCCTTCCTCTATTTCTTTTGTCTGCTGGCGGCCTATCTGATTCTGCGGCCGCTGCGCGATGAGATGGGCATCGCAGCGGGCCGCGACACTTTGCAATATCTCTTCACCGCAACATTCTTTGTCATGCTGGCAGCCTCGCCGCTCTATGCGGGGCTTGTTGCCAAACTGCCCCGACAAAAATTCATTCCGCTGATCTATCGTTTTTTCATCCTCAATCTGGCGATCTTCTGGGCCTTTTTGACCTTCAGCATCGAAGCGACTTGGACCGCGCGCATCTTTTTCG
>CAIVAX010000416.1 GCA_903903935.1 uncultured Hyphomicrobiales bacterium
ATGTGACGACGCAAGGCATAGGCTGTGACCTGATCTGTGCCCGGTGCGCGGCCAAGGCCCAAATCAATACGCCCCGGGAACAGAGCCTCAAGCATTTTGAACCGTTCAGCGACCATGAGCGGCGCATGATTGGTCAGCATGATCCCGCCGGAGCCCACGCGAATGGTTTTGGTGGCTGCGGCCACTTGGCCAATCATGATCTCTGGCGCGCTGGAGGCGACAGACGGCAGGCTGTGATGTTCTGCCAGCCAAAAGCGCTTATAGCCGAGGCGATCGACATGGCTCGCCAATTCAATCGAATGGGCGAGCGCCTGACGTGGTGGCGTCTGGGTTGTGACAAAGCACAGATCCAAGACAGAAAGCGCAACCATAGCCAACCCTCCGCTGCCTTCTCACCTATCAAAAATAGGCCTTAAAACCTTGGCTCTTTGAAAGCCTGTACATGGTGCTCTGGTGCAATTTGCACAAAGGCGCCCGTGCTTTCATCGAGTGTTTGTAATTGCCCGCTGGCAATACTGAAATAAGCCCCATGCAGGCTGAGCTTACCGCGCTCTTCCAAAAGACGCACAGGGGGAAAACTGCGCAGATTAATCAGGCTCTGCTTAATCGATTCCAGTGCCAGCAGTTCAGAATAATCGGCCAGTGAGCCTTCGGGCTTGCCAAGCCTTTGCGCAGCAGGGCCAATCAAGGTCATCCATTTCCCGATGAAATCCCCCGGCGAGAGCGGACGTTGATAAGGATCAGCCTCGCTGTCTACAAAAGCGCGCACGCCGCCACATTGACCATGCCCCATCACCACCACATGCTCGACCCGCAAGCCCATTAAGGCAAATTCCAACGCGGCCGATGTGCCATGCAAATCATCATCGGGCGCATAGGGGGGAACCAAATTGGCAACATTGCGCACGACAAATATTTCGCCCGGATCGGCATCAAAAATCACCTCTGGGGAGACGCGGGAATCGCAACAGCCAATCAGCATGATTTTAGGTTTCTGGCCGGCCTCGGACAAATGCTTAAAGCGCTCTCTTTCCTGACCAAAGCGGCCATGAAGAAAAGCACCATAGCCCTCGATCAACCGAGCCGGCAGATTAAGACTTTGAGCAGATTGTGTTTGCGTCACTCTTGATCCTCCACGCAGACCTTCAACGTCCCGACATCAGCGTCGAAACCCTAGTGTCTGCTTATAAAACCATAGATCCAGACTCTGGAACAACAGAGCAAAACGAACTCTGGCGCACTCATCCATCAAGTATTATTGTGCAATGCACAGTTGAATTGTCAAAACTAATCTGCACCGGAGCTTGCCATGACCCTGCGCCCACGTCGAAGCGTCCTGTACATGCCCGGATCGAACGCGAGAGCCCTAGATAAGGCCAAAACCCTGCCCGCCGATGGCTTGATTCTGGATCTTGAAGATGCCGTTGCCCCCGATCAGAAGGATCTAGCTCGCCAGCAGATCATCGCCGCCGTCAAGGCCGGTGGCTATGGATCAAGAGAGGTTATAGTTAGAATCAATAGCCTCTCGGGCCCTTGGGGGCAGGCGGATCTTGCTGAAATAGCTAAGCTTAAGGTAGATGCCCTGCTCATCCCCAAGGTCTCCAGCCC
The DNA here is from genome assembly GCA_903903935.1 of uncultured Hyphomicrobiales bacterium. GTDB lineage: Bacteria > Pseudomonadota > Alphaproteobacteria > Rhizobiales > Beijerinckiaceae > Terripilifer. Next base: position 1,609 of record CAIVAX010000416.1, read on the forward strand.
GGGCGATGTGATGACGGCAGCGCGCGCCCTGCGCGAAGCTGGTGCCGATGAATCGATCAGATTATGGGCGATGATGGAAACCCCACAGGCCATTTTGAATGCCGATTCGATCGTGCGCACAGCCGCTGACCCGGCCTCGCGATTGAGTGTTCTGGTCATGGGGACCAATGATCTGGCGCGCGAGACACGGGCCCGCCAAATCCCCGGCCGCGCTCCCATGCTGGCTTGGCTCTCCCAATGTATTCTGGCCGCCAGCGCCTATGGCGTGGATATTCTGGATGGTGTGTATGGCGATATTCAAGATCAGGACGGCTTTCGCAGCGAATGCGAACAAGGTCGCGACATGGGCATGGATGGTAAAACACTGATCCATCCTGGCCAGATTGGCCCCTGCAATGAGGTCTTCTCGCCCAGCGCAGCGGAAGTGGACTGGGCTGGCAAAATTCTGGCTGCCTTTAATCTGCCTGAAAATTCCGACAAAGGAGCCATCTCTCTGGATGGCCGCATGGTCGAGCGTCTGCATGCCGATATCGCCACACGCACCATGCAGCTGGCTGAAGCCATTGCGCGCTTAGATTAAAGCAGGACCTTTAAAGTTTATGAACGTGATTTGAGTATAGGCTGTAACAACACCCGATCCACACTCCACATCGGTGGGGCATTGAGAAAGATCGCATGACTATTTCAGACAACGGCCCCTTTTCTCACTCCCCCTCACATGAGGGGTCGGTGAGTGGTGCGACACCCAATCGCGACAAGCCACGCGATCCCGTGACCATCGATGCCAAGGCTGAAGGCTCAGAGCCAATTCCTCATCCAGCCCCACAAGAGACGAATTTGGATCCATCGCCATCTCACACGCCCGACAAAGGGGCTTTAAATAGGCAATTGATCGTCATCACAGCTGCTCTTCTTGGCCTTACGGTGATCAATGCCTATGTCCTGTATGAAAGCTGGGACGAGACAAAGGCCTTGAACGAGAGATTAGGTCTTGTTGAAGCTGATACTTCACTCAAATCAACTCAAGCCCAACTCGCAAAGCTTGAACAAAAACTGGCAAGCCTTGAGGCTCGCCCCAGCGCACAACCTAATTTGGGCACTGAAGCTCTGAGCGCATTTGAAAAACGCCTCAACGCTGTTGAAGCTCAGTTCAAAACGATTGGTGCCGCAAACGAGGCCAATAAATCTGAAACTGCGCGCCTATCCCAAGCTCTCTCAGAGTTCAGCGGACTCAAAAATAATTCTGCATCCTCGCCGAATGAACCGGCTTTGGCACAAATGAACCAGCGCCTCGCGCAAATCGAGGCCACATTGGCTTTGCCCAAATCGCCCCTGCGCGCCAGCGAAGCAAAACAGGAAACCTCCAGCGCAAGCCTGAATGATCTCACCCGCATGATTTTGGCGCAAACTCTGGTGCAGAGCCTTGACCAAGGTCAGCCCAATGCACGCCTCATCGAGGCGCTCATCCTGAGCGGACTCCCACAAGATAAAGCGCAAATCTTAACTCGTCTCACAAATCCCGGCACGCCAGACCTGCGCCAATTGCGCGACACTTATACGCGTCTCATGCCCGCTTTGTTAAAAACAGAGCCCGAGCCAGATAGTACGAGCCTGCTCGACAAAATGGCACTCAGCGCATCACGTCTTGTCAAAATCACCCCCGTGCAAGATGGCGCTTTGCAAGATAAGTCTTTCAAAGACGCCTCCACTTTGATCCTAGGCATTCAGACAGATCTGACACGCGGCGATCTTGCCTCTGCTCTGCTCAAATGGAAAGATTTGCCAGATTTGGCGCGCAAACTCTCAGCCGATTGGCACTCCGCAGCGGACCAACGCCTACAAGCGCAGATGCTTGCGCGCAGCCTCTTCAATGACTCTCTCGAGCGCCTTGGGCGAAGCGATTAAGTAAACCAGGGCCAGATCCAATGATTAAAACAATTTTGTTTCTGCTTGTGCTGGCCGCTCTGGCTATGGGGCTAGGCTGGCTTGCTGATCGACCAGGCGAGATCAGCTTAGTTTGGCAGGGCTATAAGCTCGAAACATCCGTACTTGTTGGCCTTGCGGCGGTGCTCGCCACGTGCATTCTATTCCTATGTGTGTGGAGCCTCTTGCGCTTCGTCTTGCGCCTACCCTCGCTCATGTCGCTCTGGAACAAAGCGCGCAAGCGTCAACGCGGACAAGAGGCGCTCAGCCGCGGCCTCATTGCCATCAGCGCTGGTAATCTTCGCACCGCTGAACGTGCCGCACGTGAGGCCGAGCGCAGCCTTGGTCAAGAGCCGCTCACTCTGCTGCTGCAGGCACAATTGGCGCAATTCTCGCAAGATCGTGAAGGCGCCGAGCGCGCCTTTCAAGCTATGTTGCAAGATCCACAGTCCCGGCTTTTGGGTTTGCGCGGCCTGTATGTTGAAGCCAAGCGCCGCAATGATCAACTCAGCGCCACAAGCTTTGCTCAACAAGCCCGTGAACAAGCCGCTGTAGGCTGGGCCGGACAAGCCGTGTTGGAGGCATGCGCGCTGCAAGAAAATTGGGCCCGCGCGCTCGACATTGTCGAAGACAATGTCAAAAAACATCTCACCGATCGTGAAACTGGCCGACGCCAGAGGGCCGTTTTGCAAACAGCTCTGGCCTTGCAACTCGCAGATCGCGAACCTGACGAAGCGCTCTCTCTGGCCAAAAGCGCCAATAAAACGGCGCCCGAACTTGTGCCTGCTTGTGTGCTCTATGGCCGCCTCTTGTCACAGCGCGGCGATTTGAAACGCGCCATGCGTAGTTTGGAAGCAGGCTGGCGGCTGGCGCCTCATCCTGACATTGGCCGAGCTTATGTCGATGTGCGCCCCGGCGATTCCTCGCATGATCGCTTGAAGCGCGCCCAATCTCTCGCGCAATCCTCCCCCGCTCATGCCGAGAGTTGTTTGCTCATCGCGCGCGCCGCGCTTGAAGCGCGCGAATTCTACAAAGCCCGAGGCGCCATGGCGCCCTTGATTGAAGATCGCGCCCATAATGGCCCCAGTGTGCGCGCCTGTCTGACCATGGCAGATATTGAAGAAACTGAATTTGGCCCCAATGGCGCCATGCGCGAATGGTTGGCACGTGCCACGCGCGCGCCGCGTGATCCGCTTTGGATGGCCGATGGCATTTTATCGGAAAGCTGGGCCCCCGCCTCGCCCGTCACCGGCAAGATTGATGCCTTTGTCTGGCAGCGCCCGCCCGAACATTTGCATCAGGCCCTTGAAGCTCCACTGCCTCACTCACCACTAGAGGCAGGACAAATGGTGACACTCACGCAGTTAAAGTCTGCCGAGCCAGAGATAAAGCCACAGGCCCCCAAGCCAAAAGAGCCAGAACTCAGCAAGCAGGACGATTCATTCACCCCGCCCACAGCTGATGATCCTGGCCCACGTGCGCCAGATCAACGCTGAAGATCAGCGCTGATTTAAGCTAGCTGCATTAGATTTTGGCGAGCGCTTGACGCAATTCATCGGGATCGCGATTGGCCAATTCTAGCACACGCTCATTGGTCATATAGCCCTCTTCGGCAAGGATGAGCAGGGCTGCGATTTTCCGACTGCCAGAGGTCAGCACAGCTGCCTCTAAACCGGTTGTCACAGCACTCACTGCCTCAGTGCGCGGCGTTTCACCAAACAAGACAATCATCAAAGTCTTGCCGACAATATTCATCAATATGCCAAAGAGCACCAAGCCCAGCAACATTGTCACGCCAGCAATCAAACGCCCGCCGACAGTCA
>CAIVAX010000417.1 GCA_903903935.1 uncultured Hyphomicrobiales bacterium
AAAGCTCAAAGGCCGCTTCAAACGGCGACAAATCGGTGATCTGCGATCCAATATGCATATCAACGCCGGATATAGTCAGGCCAGGCAATTGCGCAGCGGCTGCATAAACAGACCGCGCCTCTGAGATTGGAATCCCAAATTTATTTTCTGATTTGCCGGTTGAAATTTTGTGATGCGTCTTGGCATCCACATCCGGATTGACGCGAATGGAAATCGAGGCCGTTTTGTTCATCTGTGCCGCTATGCGCGAAATCGCATGCAGTTCGGGCACAGATTCGACATTGAAACAAAAAATATTTTCCTCAAGCGCCAAACTGATTTCCTGATCTGTTTTGCCAACACCCGAGAAAGTGATTTTTTGAGCTGGAATTCCCGCGCGGCGCGCGCGGCGCAATTCGCCCTCCGACACCACATCAACGCCGGCACCCAAGTGAGCAAAGGTTTTCAATACAGCCTGATTTGAATTGGCCTTCATGGCAAAGCAGATCAAACTATCCAGCCCAGCTAGGCTTTGTTGAAAGACCTGATAATGACGTGTCAAAGTAGCTGTTGAATAGCAATAGAATGGCGTGCCAACTTCTTTTGCCAGTGCGACCAGATCGACATTTTCGGCATGCAATCTGCCATTTTGATAATTGAAATGATGCATGATTACAGCAGAAAATCGAGAAAGAAGGGCGTTTTTGGCGCAGCGGCAGGCTTGTCTTCACGATTGTTTTGCGTGCGACCATCCAAAGTATATGTGGCGGCAGTTTGGCTCTTGATCTCAGCGCCCGTTTGCGCCTCCAAAGCTCCACGGCGCCCACATGCACCTAGCGCTAAGACGAGGCCGATCATGAGCATTCGGTAGCTCAGTTTTTTATATGTGTCCGCTACCATATTCGAGATCCCAAATCACTCTCACGAAAGCAAGAGAGCCAAACTCATCTGACCAAAGACACAGACCAAAAGTCACAGCCTGACACAGATCTGATCATAAATGCCTATTTCAACCTGTCCAGTTTCTTCAGCCAAGCCTTGGCCTGACTTCTGACATTGGCTGGAGCGGTGCCACCATAACTGGTGCGACTGCGCACAGATTTATCGACACCCAAAACTGAGAATACATCTTGTGTTATGCCCGGCTCCACCTTTTGCATCTCTTCAAGGCTGAGTTTTTCAAGGCCAATGCCCCGTACAGAGGCCATCCCCACAAGCTCGCCAGTGACATGATGCGCCCGCCTGAACGGGAGTTTAAGAGTTTTGACAAGCCAATCGGCCAGATCCGTTGCCGTCGCATAACCAGCGCCAGCTGAAGTTTTCAATTTTTTCAAATCGGGCTGCAAATCCAGAACCATGCCATTGATGGCGGCAAGACAGAGCGAAAGCGATTGCAGAGCATCAAACGTGCCCTCTTTATCTTCCTGCATGTCTTTTGAATAAGCCAGCGGCAAGCCTTTCATCACAATCAAGAGTGCTGTCAAAGACCCAATCATGCGTCCTGATTTGCCGCGCACCAATTCTGCGGCATCTGGATTGCGCTTCTGCGGCATAATGGAGGAACCGGTTGTAAAACCATCCGACAAGCGCGCAAAGCCAAACTGCGGGGTCACCCACAGCACAATCTCTTCAGCAAATCTGGATAAATGCACCGCAGTTATAGCCGCAGCTGATAGAGTTTCTAAAACAAAATCGCGGTCTGACACGCTATCAAGAGAATTGGCTGTAGGCCGATCAAATCCAAGCGCTTGGGCTGTCATATGTCGATCAATTGGAAATGACGTGCCAGCCAAAGCAGCCGAGCCAAGGGGGCATTCATTAAGCCGGCGTCTGGCATCTTGAAACCGACCGCGATCGCGGCCCAGCATTTCCACATAAGCAAGCAAATGGTGACCAAGAGTCACCGGTTGAGCTGATTGCAAATGGGTGAATCCCGGCATGATCGAGGCTGCATGCGCGAGAGCTTTTTCCGCCAAAGCCTGCTGCAGATCCAAAATCTGTCGATCAAGCTGATCGATTGTATCGCGGATCCACAAACGAAAATCTAAGGCCACCTGATCATTGCGAGAACGCGCCGTATGCAGGCGGCCTGCCTCTGGCCCGACAATCTCAGCCAAGCGTCCTTCGACATTCATATGAATGTCTTCCAAAGCTCTGGAGAAGGTGAAAGTTCCCGACTCGATTTCCGCCAAAATCTGCGTTAAGCCTTGCTCAATGGATTTGGCGGTCTCTTTCGAAACAATGCCGGTTTCTGCCAGCATGCTCACATGCGCCAAAGACCCCTTGATATCTTGCAACGCAAATCGATAATCAAACCCTATAGAGGCGTTGATCTCCTCCATGATCGCATCAGGTGCACTGGAAAAGCGCCCTCCCCACATCTTATTACTCATGCGAAGCCTCTTCCCTCGGGCACAAATTTGAACGGTAAACCATGACCACGACACCTCCCCCTTCACCCATTCGCAAAAAAGGATATTGGCCGGGCTTGGGCTTGGTTGCGATCATTCTCGTAGCTGGTGTGGTCCTATACTGGAACAAAGGGGATGGGGGCAAGGAAGCCTCAACCGAATGCCTGAGGGCCAGTGAATCCGTGAAGTCGCTATCGCCCCTCGCCAAGGGAACTCTCGCAGCCCTAACCTTCTCCAATAAGCCGAAAGCCGCCACCCCGGTCACATTCGAAGGGCCGGATGGAAAAGTACTATCTATCAATGACTTTCGTGGAAAGTCCGTCTTGTTAAACATCTGGGCCACGTGGTGCATTCCCTGCCGCGAAGAAATGCCCGCTCTAGACCAACTCCAAGCCAAAATGGGGAGTTCCGATTTTGAGGTGGTCACTGTCAACATTGATACAGCCCGCCTGGAACGCCGAAAGGCCTTTCTGGATGACATCGGGGTCAGCACATTGGCTTTTTATTCCGACTCCTCGGCCGATGTGTTCCAACGCTTGAAGAAGGCTGGCAAGATTTTAGGGCTGCCAACGACCTACCTGATCGATAAAAACGGCTGTGAATTGGGCTTAATAGCCGGCCCAGCCAATTGGAGTTCAGAGGAAAGCCTGGATTTGATCTCCCAACTCAAGTCTATAAAGCCGATAAATATCAGATAATTATTAGCAATTCTGCTATCTTGGGCTTGGCAAGTGTTGCGCCGCCACACAAGTTGATTTAGGGAAGACCGTGCCTTTCTAGAGGGGAACCCATGTCAGATTCGACTTCAACAACAAAGTCGCCAGAATCCCGGCGCCCCATGTCTCCGCATCTGCAAATTTATCGTCCCATGCTGACGATGATGATGTCGATCATTCATCGCATCACAGGCGCAGGCCTTTATTTTGGTACACTTTTGCTGGCTTGGTGGCTGATTGCAGCCGCCACAGATGCCAAGTCTTACATGTTTATCAATGACTTACTGACGTCTTTCGTAGGTCGTATCATTCTTCTTGGCTACACTTGGGCCCTGTTTCATCACATGATGGGCGGCATTCGCCACTTCATTTGGGATACTGGCCGGGGGCTGGACCATCCTGAGCGAGAATATCTGGCTCAGGCTTCGCTGATTGCCAGCATAGGCTTGACCCTCTTTGTATGGATTTTAGCCTATCTCCTTCGCTAAGCGACCACATCAGGACATAGACCAGGACATAGACAATGTCACACAATGATCATTCAATGCGTACCCCAATGGGCAAGGTTCGGTATCTGGGTTCAGCAAAATCCGGCACGACCCATGTCTGGCATCAAAGGCTGACGGCTTATGCTTTGCTGCCGCTCTCAATCTTTTTCGTGATCCTGATTCTAAGCTTGATCGGCAAGGACTATAATTCGGCCCGCGCCATTCTTGCGGCCCCCTATGTCTCAATTTTAATCCTGCTGTTTATCGGATCTGGCATTTATCACATGCAATTGGGCATGCGTGTGATCATTGAAGACTATGTCCATGCGCATGGCAGCAAGACAGCTTTGCTCGTGGCTAATACGTTCTTTTCTGTCTGCATTGGCATATCTGCTGCTTATGCGGTTTTGAAATTAAGTCTCGCCTGAATCAAAATTCTCTGAAGTGTGAAAGGCAATACAATGGCCAATCTGTCTGGCGCCTCAGCTGGAAAAGCTACCGCTTATAATGGAACGGCATATCCCATCACTGATCATACATTTGACGTCGTCGTCGTGGGCGCAGGTGGCGCCGGATTACGCGCGACTGTGGGATGTTCGCAAGCAGGCCTGAGAACTGCCTGCATATCTAAGGTCTTTCCAACGCGCTCTCATACAGTCGCCGCGCAGGGCGGAATTTCTGCCTCTCTGAGCAATATGCATCAGGATGACTGGCGTTGGCATATGTATGACACGGTCAAAGGCTCAGACTGGCTCGGCGATCAAGATTCGATTGAATATCTTTGCCGCAATGCGCCCGCAGCTGTCTACGAGCTGGAACATTGGGGCGTGCCTTTCTCGCGCACGGAAGATGGAAAAATCTATCAGCGTCCCTTTGGTGGCATGACAACAGACTTTGGCAAGGGCACAGCGCAACGCACTTGCGCCGCAGCCGACCGGACCGGACATGCCATTTTGCACACGCTCTATGGCCAGGCCTTGAAGAACAATACGGAATTCTTCATTGAATATTTTGCCATTGACCTCATCATGGATCAGGATGGACGTTGCCTCGGCGTTGTCTGCCTGAAAATGGATGATGGCAGTATTCATCGCTTCCGCTCAAATCTGACTATTCTCGCCACGGGCGGCTATGGTCGCGCCTATTTCTCTGCCACATCGGCCCATACCTGCACGGGAGATGGCAATGCGATGGTGTTGCGCGCAGGACTGCCATTGCAGGACATGGAGTTCGTGCAGTTTCATCCCACAGGCATTTATGGTTCGGGCTGCTTGATCACCGAAGGGGCGCGTGGTGAAGGTGGATATGTGACCAATGCCAATGGTGAGCGCTTTATGGAGCGTTATGCCCCCTCTGCGAAGGATTTGGCCTCACGTGACGTGGTGTCGCGTGCCATGACCATCGAAATTCGCGAAGGTCGTGGCGTTGGCAAAAACAAAGATCACATTTTCCTACATCTTGATCATCTCGATCCCAAAATCTTGCATGAACGTCTGCCGGGCATTTCCGAAAGCGCTCGCATTTTTGCTGGCGTCGATGTCACCAAGGAACCGATCCCGATTCTGCCAACCGTTCACTATAATATGGGCGGCATTGCCACAAATTATCATGGCGAAGTTCTGACTAAGAAGGATGGCAATCCTGATCATGTTGTGCCCGGCCTGATGGCGCTTGGGGAGGCAGCTTGCGTCTCAGTGCATGGCGCCAATCGTTTGGGATCAAACTCACTGATTGACTTGGTCGTGTTCGGCCGCGCTGCGGGCCTGCGCGCTGCAGAACTCGTCACGCCTGGCGAAAAGCAGCCTGACCTTCCTAAGGATTCGGCTGATCTGGCGCTCTCGCGTCTGGATCGGTTCCGTTATGCCAAGGGTTCCGTGCCAACCGCCCAGCTGCGTCATAAAATGCAAAGGACGAGGCAAAATAATTGCGCTGTGTTCCGCACAGGTGAGATTCTGCAGGAAGGTTCAAAGCTCATTCATGACGTTTGGACTGGCGTTGCTGACATTGGCGTTACAGATCGGTCTTTGATCTGGAATTCTGACCTCATCGAAACGCTTGAGTTCGATAATCTTATCGTTCAAGCGGTCGTCACAATTGACTCTGCTGTTGAGCGCACAGAAAGCCGCGGCGCGCATGCGCGTGAAGACTTCCCCAATCGCGATGATGTGAACTGGATGAAACATACTCTGGCGTGGATTGATGAGCCCCAAAAGAAAGTGGACCTCGATTTCCGCCCTGTTCACACCTACACTATGTCAAACGACATCCAATATATCGAACCAAAAGCGCGTGTTTATTGATACGACGAACCCGCGAGGATTAAATCATGGTCGAATTTTCTCTGCCTAAGAATTCTACGGTCACAATTGGCAAGACTTGGCCCAAGCCCGCCAATGCCTCCAATAATATTCGAGAATTCCGCATATACCGCTGGAACCCGGATGACGATCATAATCCCAGCATCGATACTTATTATGTCGATTGCAGTGATTGTGGACCAATGGTTTTGGATGCCATTTTATGGATCAAGAATAAGGTCGACCCAACATTGACCTTCCGTCGTTCTTGTCGTGAAGGCATTTGCGGCTCTTGCGCTATGAATATTGATGGGACCAATACGCTTGCTTGCACCAAGGATATGTCCAGCATCAAAGGGGCGATCAATATCTATCCCCTACCACATATGCCTGTTGTGAAAGATCTCGTTCCTGATCTCACTCGTTTCTATGCGCAACACGCTTCAATTGAACCTTGGCTGAAGACAGTGAGCCCCGCGCCTGAAAAAGAATGGCGCCAGTCGCATGAAGATCGTCTGAAGCTCGATGGTCTTTATGAATGCATTCTATGTGCGTGTTGCTCGACCTCCTGCCCGAGCTATTGGTGGAATGGTGACCGCTATTTGGGCCCAGCCGTATTACTGCAAGCCTATCGGTGGCTCATTGACTCGCGCGATGAGGCAACCGGAGAGCGTCTTGATAATCTGGAAGATCCTTTCCGTCTCTATCGCTGCCATACAATTATGAACTGCGCCAAGGCGTGCCCTAAGGGTCTCAATCCGGCCAAGGCCATCGCCGAAATCAAAAATATGATGTTGGCGCGTCAGGTCTAAACTGAAAGCGTCTAAACGGATCGAGCAATTCCAGTTCGGACCAGATTGTCATCGTTCAGCGGTGTTCATATACCGCTGAACTGGTCCCCTACAGAGAAAAGTCTTGCCCGAAAGACTCGCAGATATTTACGCGCTTGCCATTTCTGAGGGACAGCTCGACAGCGACCCTGCTCAACACGACATTGTTGCGCGGCTGGATATCTTAACAAACGCCATTGTTGCCTTTACCACGGCAAAGCCCTTGGGCTTATATGGCAAACTTTTCAATAAACAGAAACGCCCAAGCCCTCTGCGTGGTCTTTATATCTGGGGCCAGATTGGCCGCGGCAAATCCATGCTGATGGATTTGTTTTATGATCATGTGAGTGAACCAAAAAAACTTCGCGTTCACTTTCATGCCTTCATGCATGACATCCATCAACAAATCTTTCAGTTGCGACAACAGCAAGCCAGCGCGCCTGGCAAACACTTTGATCCTATTCAAATCATTGCCAAGCAAATTGCCTCTGACTATCGCTTGCTGTGTTTTGATGAGTTTGTGGTCAATGATATTACTGACGCCATGATTTTGGGACGTTTATTCACAGCGCTTTTTGAACTCGACATGATCATTGTCGCGACATCCAATGTCCCGCCTGACAAACTCTATGAACATGGGCTCAATCGGGCCCTGTTTCTTCCCTTCATCAAATTGCTCTCGGAGCGCCTTGAAAGCGTTCATCTCGCCTCCCCCACTGACTATCGGCTCGAAAAAATCGCCGGGTTGCCAGTCTATTATTACCCCCTTGGCCCAGATGCCGATGCCAAATTAGATGAATTGTTTAAAAAACTCTCCGGCGTAGCTCAGGGATCAAGGGTCGAGTTAGATGTTTTGGGTCGGCGTCTCATCATCCCTAATGCTGTTCAGCAAATCGCCCGTATCTCATTCTCGGAGCTTTGTGAATCGCCGCTCAGCTCGGCCGATTATCTGGCGATCGCCAACTCCTTCCACACCCTGTTTATTGATCATATTCCCGTGCTGGCAACTCACCAACGCAATGAAGCCAAACGCTTTATTCATTTGATCGATACGCTCTATGATCAGCGGGTCAAACTCTTTGTCTCGGCAGCCACTGTTCCCACTGGGCTCTACCCAGATGCGTCGGGAATTGAAGCTTTCGAATTTGATAGAACAATTTCCAGGTTGATTGAAATGCAATCTGCTGATTATCTCAAATCCGACCACACAGGTAGTCATTCCATAGGATCGCATGATTAAGTCATTTTAGCTAAACTCGGGTGAAGTCATGGGCACGACCAAGGCAACCGATCCAGTTGATCAAAAATTACTAGAGCTCGCAGCTCAGCACATTCGTCGATATGGGCCCAAAAAAACGACCATCGTCTCCATCGCCGAAGAAGCGGGCATGTCGCATGCCAATATCTATCGCTATTTTCCCTCCAAACATGCGCTCGTCGATGCGGTGATTGAGCAATGGCTCAAACCCATTGAAAAGGGAATGAAAGACATCACCGATAGCCCCGATCCGGCACGCGACAAGCTCGAGCGTCTCACAAGCGCCCTTTTTCGCGCCTATAGACGCAAGCTTGAGGATGATCCCCAACTCTTCGATATTTTTGTCACCGCGGCGCTCAATTCAAAAGGTTTGGCCCGGCGTCACCGCAACCGCATTGTCACTGAACTCAGGCGTATGGTTGAAGACGGGATTGCCAGCGGTTCCTTCGCCATCTCAGACAGCCGTATGGGTGTATTGATGATTTTGGATGGCCTATCCCGTTTTCTCAATCCCGTTTCTGTTTCTCAGGACAGAGAGGCAACAGCGGTTGATCTTGAAGCCAGAATGGAGAAGATCTCACATATTATTTTCCGCTCAATCGCCTCTGGCGAGTTCTAACATTTGCTATTTTTTACATTATTTGTAAATTGTAACAACTCTTTAAGTCTCCACATATCTTCTCTTTAGCCTCCCGTCTTAAAGTTAAGTCTCTGATTATAAGTTAGTTTCAGCAATTTCACCCAGCCCTCAGCCCATAGATCCCCTAATTGTTACAAGAAATTAGCCTTTTGCCTGACTTGATCCCTAAGGAAACTTAGGCACAAAAAAGCCCGTCACAGGATACACAGGCCTCTCATCAGGCAAATTGACCAAAATAGGGATCTCTCGCATGGCGCGTAATAAGATTGCATTGATTGGAGCTGGCCAAATTGGCGGCACTTTGGCCCTCTTGGCAGGACTCAAGGAATTGGGGGATATCGTATTATTCGATATTGCTGATGGCATACCCCAAGGCAAAGCACTCGATATTGCTGAGGCCGCGCCGGTTGAAGGTTTCGATGCCAAAATCTCGGGCGCGAGTGATTATTCGGCCATTGCCGGTGCGGATGTCGTCATCGTCACCGCAGGCGTTCCGCGCAAGCCCGGCATGAGCCGCGATGACTTGTTGGGCATTAATCTCAAGGTCATGGAAGCTGTCGGTGCTGGCATCAAGCAACATGCGCCCAATGCCTTTGTTATCTGCATCACCAATCCACTCGACGCTATGGTCTGGGCCCTGCAAAAGTCGAGCGGCCTGCCAACCAATAAGGTTGTTGGCATGGCTGGCGTTCTGGACTCAGCCCGCTTCCGTCATTTCTTGGCCGAAGAATTCAACGTCTCCGTCGAAGATGTCACGGCTTTCGTTCTGGGCGGCCATGGCGATGATATGGTGCCTTCCGTGCGCTATTCCACCGTCGCTGGCATTCCCCTCACAGATCTGGTGAAAATGGGCTGGACCACACAAGAGAAGCTGGATGCGATGATCGCGCGCACACGCGGCGGCGGCGGCGAGATTGTGAATCTCCTCAAGACGGGCTCGGCTTTCTATGCTCCCGCTTCTTCGGCCATCGCTATGGCTGAAAGCTATCTGCGCGACAAGCGCCGCGTTCTGCCTGCCGCAGCTTATTTGAACGGCCAATATGGCGTTAAGGACACTTATGTTGGTGTGCCTGTGATTATTGGCCAAAATGGTGTCGAGAAGATTGTCGAAGTCAATCTCGATGCAGCTGAACAGGCCATGTTCACCAAGTCCGTTGCTTCGGTACAGACTCTGGTCGAAGCCTGTAAGACAATCAATCCAGCCTTTGCCAAATAGGCCATTGCTTCATGAGCGCACGCCATAGTGACTTTGGCGTGCATTTTTGCGTCAGCATCAGAGGAAAGGCCTAGGAGGGCCAAACCAATGAATATTCATGAATATCAAGCCAAAGCCATTTTAAAATCCTTTGGTGCGCCTGTCTCTCGTGGGGTTGCTATTTTGGATGCAGCTCAGGCTGAAGCAGCTGCCAAAGAACTTGGCGGACCACTCTGGGTCGTGAAATCCCAAATCCATGCCGGTGGACGTGGCAAGGGAAAATTCAAAGAAGCCTCCGCAGGTGACAAAGGCGGCGTGCGTCTTGCAAAATCGATTGATGAGGTCAAAGCTTTTGCTCAGCAAATGCTGGGCAATACGCTCGTCACAATTCAGACCGGACCCTCCGGCAAACAGGTCAATCGTCTGTATATTGAAGAAGGCTCAGACATTGCCAAGGAGCTCTATCTCTCCGCTCTGGTTGATCGCACAACTTCTCGCGTCTCCTTTGTGGCCTCAACAGAAGGCGGCATGGATATTGAGGCCGTGGCGCATGACACGCCAGAAAAGATCCATACGTTCTCTGTTGATCCTGCAACTGGTGTGATGCCGCATCATGGCCGCACCTTGTCGCGCGCCCTCAATTTGAAGGGTGATCTGGCCAAGCAGGCTGATCGTCTTCTAGGCCAATTATATAAGGCCTTTGTTGAGACAGACATGGCTATGCTTGAAATCAACCCCCTCATCATCACTACAGACGGCAACCTGCGCTGTCTGGATGCGAAGGTATCCTTCGACTCCAATGCGCTCTATCGTCATCCCGATATTTTTGCGCTTCGTGATGAAACAGAAGAAGATGCCAAAGAGCTTGAGGCCTCTAAATATGACCTCAATTACATAACTCTCGATGGCACCATTGGCTGCATGGTCAATGGCGCTGGCCTTGCTATGGCCACGATGGACATTATTAAATTATACGGCGAGTCTCCTGCGAACTTTCTGGATGTGGGCGGCGGCGCCTCGAAAGAGAAAGTTACGGCTGCTTTC
>CAIVAX010000418.1 GCA_903903935.1 uncultured Hyphomicrobiales bacterium
GATCCTCACAAGGGTGAGTCCTTGGCTGCTGTATAGATTGTTTTTCAAGAGCGCCTCTAAAATCTATCATCTTTTAGCCGTTTTGAATCATGAGAATGGCGCATTTGTGCCTATATCACGTCAGGCTCTGCTCAGACTTTAAGTCTCAGAGCTTTCCTCCCCAGACAACTGCCGCCCTTCGGGGCGGCCTTTTCTTTGGCTCGGCATGAGCTAGGCTTATAGTGCTAGAGTGAGGATGAGGCTGTAGAGATGCTCTCATGTCTGAGTGCTAGCGGGGTGGGGCATGGCGAAGATTTATATCATTCTGGGAAGTGTGCGGCCCTATCGGATTGGCCAGCAGATTGCGCCTCTGGTTCGCAATCTCGCCGCAGAGATCGCTATTGATGATGTCGAGATCATTGATTTGCCTGATTGGCCGTTGGCAATGGATGATGAGCCTGATCAGCCCTCCAAAGGCGTTTATGCGCAGCAGGCTACACGCAACTGAAGCCAGAAAATTGCTCAGGCCGATGGCTTTGTGTTTCTGACGCCGCAATATAATTGGAGCTATCCGGCGGCTCTCAAAAATGCGCTCGATCATCTTTATCGCGAATGGCATGACAAGCCTGCTTTGATCATTTCTTATGGTCATCGCGGCGGAGGGCGTGCGGCTGATCATTTGCAACAGGTTTTGCAAGGCTTACGTATGAAGCCTGTGGCGCTCATGCCGGCGATCATCTTTGATGAGACCATGCTGGGCGAGCATAGGCTGTTGAAAGAACCCGCTCCCAATCTTGCAGCCTTCTGTGCTCCAATCAGCGATGGACTGATGCAATTAAAGACCGCTTTGACTTCGGCATACTGATAATATTGGCTGGTTCGACAGCCATTTCTTATCAGGATCAGCATAAATCAAATAGCACCCCCTTGAAGCGAACCCATATCCTTATCCGGGAAGACTGAAAGGTCGCTATCCGCCGTGCATGGTGCGGATTATCGGGAGGGTGTTATGTCTGATCATTCCTTGACGAGACGTGGATTTGTGGCCGGGGCCCTGATGGGCT
This sequence comes from uncultured Hyphomicrobiales bacterium, assembly GCA_903903935.1. Taxonomy (GTDB): domain Bacteria; phylum Pseudomonadota; class Alphaproteobacteria; order Rhizobiales; family Beijerinckiaceae; genus Terripilifer. The sequence goes on from CAIVAX010000418.1 coordinate 1,044, forward strand.
CCACAATAGCCTCTGGCGCGGCGCTGGCGCAAGCGCCGCGTGATCGGCGACCGCGCTTTATCATGGATGCGCAGACCCATATTTGGAGTGGCGGCAAGCCGAGCCCGACGCATCGGCAAGAGCCTTTCCTTGTCACAGATCTGCTTCAGCAATTGGATGGCGCGGGGGTCAATCGCGCGATCATTGTCACGCCCTCATGGAATCCCAATGGCAATGAATTGCCGCTAGAGGCTGCCAAAACCTATCCAGATCGTCTTGCTGTGATGGGGCTTTACGATACAAATTCCAAGCCCGATCCGGCGCAGATTCAGAATTGGAAATCGCGCCAAGGCATGTTGGGCCTGCGTCTCTTTCTGGGTTCGCCGCAAGGCAAGGCGTGGTTCACGGATGGATCTAGTGATTGGCTGTGGCCAGAATTGCAGCGCTATTCTGTACCGCTCATGCTGTTTGCTGGCGGCATGATGCCGGATGTGGCGAAGATTGCCGCTAAATATCCCGATCTCAAAATCTGTCTTGATTCTTTTGGTGCGCCTGCTGGTGTAGTGGGTGTGCAGGCCTTCGATAATTATGATCAGGTTCTGGCACTGGCGAAATTCAAGAATGTGTCGATCAAGCCAGTGAGCCTGCCTTTCATCTCGGGTGAGGCCTATCCTTATCGCAATCTGCATCCTTTCATTCGGCGCATTTATGATGCCTTTGGTCCGGAGCGCACATTCTGGGGCTCTGATATCACTCTGCTAAAGACGCCCTATAATGATTGCGTCAAGGCTTTCACGCAGGAGATGGATTGGCTGAGTGATCAAGATCTCGAATTGATCATGGGCCGGGCCTTGAGCAAATGGATCAACTGGCCAGCGCCGGTCTGAGATCGAC
>CAIVAX010000419.1 GCA_903903935.1 uncultured Hyphomicrobiales bacterium
GGAATGGAGCGGATGACTAATCTGCGGCCATCGCCCACAGAACTCATTATAAAGTTGACGAGCAAAATCTTCATCTTCTTCAAGGATGAGGATACCGCCTAGAGAAAACCAATCCCGATTATGCGCCGCGCGACCACCGGGGTTGCGATCTGGATTGCGTGTTCCTGATTCATCTATATAAAAATGAAGGGCAAGAGGCATTGGAAACAGGCCGCCGTGAAAAGAACGAGCAACAAAAATACCAATTTAAATTGGAAAAGAGTCTAACAGAATGCCGTTGCTGTTCCTAGGTTGAGTTGTTCATGCTTTCGGGTCAATCGGGACCTTGCAGCTCTCCGCTCCCCATGCTTTGCTGTCCTTCAAAGCAGGAGGCCTCATGGCATTGAGATGTGTGATCATCGCGCAAGGTGCTATGGGCAGTGCCATTGGCGCGCGTTTGGTGGCTGCTGGTCATCAGATTTTCACTGTGCTGGAGGGGCGCAGCCCCGCCAGTCAGGCCCGTGCGCAGCAGGCTGGCATGCAGCCCATTGCTATGAGCCAAATTGCAAACTGCGATCTGTTTCTCTCCATTCTGCCACCCTCTGAGGCTCTGCCTTTGGCGCAGAGTGTGGCGCCCATCCTGCAACAAGCTTTGACAAAGCCGATCTATGTGGATGCTAATGCGGTTAGTCCGCGCACCATGCAGGCGATCGCAAATTGTCTTGGCTCTGCGGGGGGTGATCTTGTCGATGCAGGCATTATCGGCGGTCCACCCAAACAGGAGTCTAGTCCGGCGATTTATCTCTCTGGCGCAAGGGCGGAGGAGGTCAGGGCGCGACTTGACTCCAATCTTGATTTTCGGCTCTTGAGCGGCCCCATTGGCGCGGCCTCGGCACTCAAAATGTCTTATGCCGGTCTCACCAAAGGTTTTCAGGGACTGGGCGCCGCTATGTTGTCTGCCGCTAAACAAGCGGGCGCAGGCGAGGCGCTCTTGGCGCAATTGGCGCAATCGCAACCTGATTTTCTGGCCTATTTTCGCCCGCAAGTGCCCGCCATGTTTCCCAAGGCCTATCGCTTTGTAGGCGAAATGGAGGAGATCGCCGCTTTTCTCAAAGACAGCGGCGATACCTCGGCTGCAGATATTTACCTCGGTCTTGCCAAATTATTTGCCGATTTTGCTAATGAACAACCTGAGACCGAAGACAGAGTGACGGCGCTGTCCACTCTGCTCACATGATCATTTGAGGAAGACATAAATATCGACAGCCAGCTCATTATCATCAGGCGTTTTGGCTTCCTTGATATATTCCTCGATAAAGACATTGGCTGCATTCAGCCCCTTTTCATCGAGATAAGCGGTGATGGCCTCATAGGTTGAGTCAATGTCATCATAAGCGCCGCGATGTTGGAATTTCAGCGTCGCACCATTGGGTGTCGTCGTCAGGCGAATGCCATTGCCCAATTGCACACCACCAGCAGGCGGCGCGCCCACCGGCACCATGGCTTCAAATTTGAAGCCATCATCATCTGTTTCCAAAAAGACAGCCAGCGGCGGCCCCTCTTCATTCACGCCGGCGGCCTTGAGCGCGGCACGGATTTTCGCAAAGCTGCCGCTCAGATTTTGAAATCCCTCTTCCCAGCTGGATTTGCCGCCCAGCATGGCGACCGGTCGGCTTTCGTACATTTTCTTTTGTACGCTTCCCTCATCGCCTGGCACTTCACGCGGCGGGGTAGGGGCAGAAGGCGTGCTGACCTGCGCAAAGGCGGGAGCGGCCAGAGGAAGAGAAGAGCATGCAAGCGCAAGAACCAAAGCGAATTTGAAAAGAAAGAAATAAGGCCGCGTTGTCATAAGTCACTCCGCGAGAAAATCGGACCCAAACCAAAAAGGACATGCGCCCCGAATCGGACCCATCAGCCATGCATTATAAAGCTAAGAATGGCGAAATCCTATGTGCATATAGGCGAGCTGTCCTCTTTACGCTATAGAGATAATCAGATCAGAGGTTTGGTTTTTCATGAGTGCTCTTGCCCATCTGCCCTTTGCCAAAATGAATGGCCTTGGCAATGAAATTATCGTCTTGGACTTGCGTGGAAAAAATATCCACGTCAGTGCCCCTGAGGCGCGCGCTATAGCAGCAGGCAAGGGCCTTGCCTATGATCAATTAATGGTGCTCGAAGATCCGCATCGGCACGGCACACAGGCCTATGTGAAAATCTACAATAATGATGGCACGCAATCAGGCGCCTGTGGCAATGGCACACGCTGTGTGGCCTGGCATTTGATGCGCGATCAGGGCTCGCAAACGCTTGTGGTCGAAACCAAAGCAGGTCTGCTCACCTGTGAGCGCAAGGGAGAGTGGAATTTCTCCGTCGATATGGGCGCTCCCAAATTGGACTGGGCCGATATTCCTCTGCGTGATCCCTCCCCCGATACAAGGCAGATCCATTTAAGCATTGGTCCGGCTGATCAGCCCATTTTAAGCGGTCCCTCTGCGGTCAATATGGGCAATCCGCATGCAATCTTCTTTGTTGAGGCGATTGAGGCCTATGATCTGGCGCATCTGGGGCCGATCCTTGAGCATGATCCCATCTTCCCCGAGAAGGCCAATATTTCCCTCGCGCAGATTCTCTCACCCGATCACATCAAGCTGAAAGTCTGGGAGCGCGGCGTTGGCTTGACGCAAGCCTGTGGCACGGCCGCTTGCGCGGCTGCAGTGGCGGGCGCCCGCAAAGGCCTGACCCTTCGCCAGTCGCGCGTCAGCTTGCCCGGCGGCGACCTTTTTATTGATTGGCGGGAGAGTGATGATCATGTGATCATGACAGGCCCAGTTGAGCTCGAATTTGAAGGGCATTTTTCACCCGCTCTCTTCGCCGGCCTGCCCGCATGAGTGAGGCGCAAATCATTAGCGAAGTACAAACGATCAGCGCGCCTGCCATTGCGGTGGAGACCTTTGGCTGTCGGTTAAATGCGTTGGAATCGGAGGCCATTCGCCGCGCAGCGCAAGCGGCCGGGCTCGAGCAAGACGTGCTCATTCTCAACACATGTGCCGTCACCAATGAGGCGTTGCGCCAAGCGCGCCAGACCATCCGGCGCATGCGGCGCGAACACCCCAACCGGCCCATTATTGTCACAGGCTGCGGCGCGCAGATCGAGCCCGAGACCTTTGCCAATATGGACGAAGTCTCGCTCGTTCTGGGTAATCGCGAAAAAACCGATCCGCAAATTTGGGCGCATCTCAAGCAGAGCCTTGCTGATGGCGAGCGCATGCGCGTGGGCGATATTATGCAGCTGCCCGATCAGGTGCCCTCACATGAGGGCTCGGGCCTTGTCGATTCCATTGAGGGCCAGACGCGCGCCTTTGTTGAAGTGCAGACGGGCTGTGATCATCGCTGCACCTTTTGCATTATTCCATACGGGCGCGGGCCTTCGCGCTCCGTACCTCTTGCGGCGATTGTGACTCAGCTCCATCGCATTGTGGAGCGCGGCATTCATGAAGTTGTGCTTACCGGTGTGGATCTGACCTCTTGGGGGCATGATTTATCTGGCGCGCCGCAACTCGGCCAATTGGTGAGCGAGCTTTTGCGCGCTGTGCCGCATTTGCCGCGCTTGCGCCTGTCATCGATAGATTGCATTGAGGCCGATCCGCTTTTGCTCGATGTAATGGCGCACGAGCCGCGCCTCATGCCGCATTTGCATTTATCTTTGCAGGCGGGCGATGATCTCATCCTCAAGCGCATGAAGCGCCGTCACACGCGCGCACAAGCCATTGCCTTTTGTGACAGCCTCAGACACACGCGTCCCGATCTCGTCTTTGGAGCAGATATCATCACCGGCTTTCCCACCGAGAGTGAAGACATGTTTCAACGCTCACTTGATCTGGTGGATGAATGCGGCCTCACTCATCTGCATGTCTTTCCTTTCTCCCCGCGTGCGGGCACGCCGGCGGCTAAAATGCCGCAAGTTGATCCCAAGCTCAGAAAAGAGCGCGCCAGTCGGTTAAGAGCTAAAGGCAGCGAAGTGTTGAATAAGCATTTGCAGGCACAGATTGGCCGGACCTTGCATGTGTTAACTGAGCGCGGTGGCATTGCCCGCGCAGAGGATTTCACCTCCCTCACTTTGGAGGCAGAGATTGCGCATGGGCAATTGCTCGATGTGCAGGTGACAAGATTGGTTGGCCAGACTCTATTCGCCAGGCCCGTCTGACTTATCAGCAAGCGGCTGCACAGAGGACTCCTCATCTGGATTCCAGCCGCAGGCGATGAGATAATCGCGCATATGGTCTGGCACGGGCGCTACCACTCCAATGGGCGCTTTATTGGCCGAGATGGGAATGCTGATCCCGCGTGCATGTAATTGCAGCCCGGGCCCGCCATTGCGCGGCCCGCTGCCATAAATCGGATCACCGACAATCGCCCAGCCCATAGAGGCGCAATGCACACGCAATTGATGGGTACGGCCGGTCAAAGGCTCCAAGGCCAGAAAGCTCATCACTTTGCCCTCGTGATCCTGATGACTCCCCATTACGCGCCAGCGGGTTTGCGAGGGCAGGCCATTGGGGTCCACTTTCATCCACCAGCCGCGGCCGGGGTCCAGCTTGCCCAAAGGCAGGTCAATCAACCCCTCTGGCGCCTCTGGCTGGCCTTCCACCAAGGCCCAATAGGTCTTGGAGATTTTGCCCTGCTTGAACAGAAGACCAAGCTTTTCCAATGCCTTGCGATGACGCCCCAGAACCAGACAGCCCGATGTGTCGCGGTCGAGGCGATGGGCGAGGGCGGGATTGCGCGGCAGGCCAAAGCGCAAAGCATCAAAGGCATCTTCTACGCAGGGGCCTCCCTTGGGGCCGCGATGCACAGCAATGCCAGCCGGCTTGTTGATCACCAGCAAAAGACCATCGCGATAGAGGAGGCGGGCGTTTATCTCTTCCGGCGTCATGCACAACAGGCTATCGAGGGGCGCGATTGATCCGTCAAGAGACGATTTTGTCTTGCCATCGGTCATCTAGCCATATGAAGAGAAGTGATGACTGAAGCTGATAAGCCAAGTTCGCAGACGAACACCAAACGCGGTGGCCTTTTGAGCCGCCTGTTTGGGCGTGCCCCAGAGCCAGCCGCTACCGCGCCCCTCGAGCCCACGCACAGCCCCGATTCGGTAGAGACAAAGATAGAGGCAGAGGCAGAGGCACTGGCACCA
>CAIVAX010000420.1 GCA_903903935.1 uncultured Hyphomicrobiales bacterium
CTTGCCCATAGCCGCGCGCAGATCATCAAAATCCGCCGCATCGACGGGAAAGAGTCCACAAAACACCACCGGCTGAGCAGGCTTGAAGCCCGCCAGCGCCTCGACACAGCGACGCTTTTCATCAGTGATAGTATCACCCACGCGTGTATCAACGACTTGCTTGATCTGCGCGGTGATGAAGCCAACTTCGCCCGGTCCCAATAGCGCAACATCGCGCATTTTGGGGGTGAAGACGCCGATCTTCTCAATCTCATAATGCGCATCCGTGCCCATCATGAGAATGCGTTGGCCCTTTTTCATCACGCCATCGACAATGCGCACCAGCACAATGACGCCCAGATAAGCATCATACCAACTGTCGACGAGCAAGGCCTGCAAGGGCGCGTTTTCATCGCCCTGCGGTGGCGGCAGACGATTCACAATCGCTTCCAACACCAGATCAATGCCTATGCCCGTCTTGGCTGAAATGGGCACAGCATCGGAGGCATCAAGGCCGATCACATCCTCAATCTGTTGCTTGACGCGATCGGGCTCGGCGGCTGGCAGATCAATCTTATTGAGCACGGGCACAATCTCATGCCCAGCATCAAGCGCCTGATAGACATTGGCCAGCGTCTGCGCCTCAACGCCTTGCGAGGCGTCGACAACCAGCAAGGATCCTTCGCAGGCGGCCAGTGAGCGCGAGACTTCATAGGCAAAGTCAACGTGGCCGGGGGTATCCATCAGATTGAGGATATAATCCTTGCCATCCTTAGCCCGATAATCCAGACGCACGGTCTGGGCCTTAATGGTAATGCCGCGCTCGCGCTCGATATCCATAGAATCAAGGACTTGCTCAACCATATCGCGTTCGGCGAGGCCGCCTGTCGTCTGAATCAGACGATCAGCCAGCGTCGACTTGCCATGGTCGATATGGGCGACGATGGAAAAATTGCGGATATTGTTGAACGAATGACGAGTCATGGTCGCGAGATAGCATTCATGGGCCTGCGTGGCAAAGGCTAGATTTCAAATTCAGTGCTTTAAGAGCAAGCCTGTCCCAATGTTTATGACAAAGCATTGGCGATTGCGACAGGCTCAACGGCCGCGCACGATCTGTGAGACGACACGCGCTGTATAATCAACCATAGGAACGATGCGGGCATAATTGAGCCGGGTTGGGCCAATCACACCAAGCACGCCAACAATATGTTCATTGGCATCGCGGAACGGGGCGGCGATCATCGAGGAGCCCGACAAAGAAAAGAGCTTGGTCTCAGCGCCGATGAAAATGCGCACGCCCTCGCCAGATTCAGCCCGGGTGAGCAGATCAATCACCTCGGTCTTGGTCTCCAGATCGCTAAACAGCAGGCGAATGCGATCGAGATCCTCAATCGCCGAGAGATCCTCCAAGAGATTGGCCTGACCGCGCACAATCAATTGCGGTGATTGGCCCTGTAATCCGGCCCAACTTGCAAGGCCCGCCTCGACAAGCCGCGAGGTGAGGCCATCCAGCTCGGCTTGCGTCATTCCGCGGGCCCGTTCGATTTCACTGCGGGCCTCGGCCAAAGTACGGCCTCTGATACGGGCATTGAGATAATTGGCTGCCTCCACCAGCGCTGAGGCGGGCAGATCGGGCGGAATGGCGATAATGCGGTTTTCCACCGAGCCATTTTCAGAGACGAGAACGGCAAGGGCCCGCTCCTGCTCAAGGCGGACAAATTCAATCTGCTTGAGGCGGGCATTTTCCTTGGAGGTGAGCACCACAGCCGCGCCGCGGGTGAGGCCAGACAAGAGCGAGGTCGCCTCGGACAAAAGGCCTTCGAGATTGCGCCCCGCTGAAGCGGCTTTGACCTCCACTTCAATCCGGTGGCGCTCTTCGCCTGAAAGATTGCCGACTTCCAGCAAAGCATCGACAAAGAAGCGCAGTCCAATCTGGGTGGGAATACGCCCCGCACTAGTATGGGGGGCGAAAATCAGACCAATGTCCTCCAGATCCTGCATCACATTGCGGACGGAGGCAGGCGAGAGCGCCACGGGCAGAATTCTGGAAATATGGCGCGAGCCCACAGGCTCACCCGTTTCCAGATAAGAATCGACGATGCGCCGGAAGATTTCGCGCGACCGGTCGTTAAGATCAGACAGCAGATTGCGCTTGTCTTCGTTTTTGTCACTGATCAAGACCATATCCAGAAGATGGAGGAGAGGGAGGCGGAGTTCAAGTGTTCATTGCAGTTCCGCAGAGCTAGTTCTAATGGCTTGAGTTGGCGACTTGATCCCAAACGCCCCTGCCCTCATAAAGGAGGCCAGTTCGGAGATCCGCATGGCACATGACACGGCGTCCCAGACAGCCCGGTTTCAGTGGGAAGACCCCTTTCACCTCGACCAGCAACTCAGCTCAGAAGAGCGGATGATCCGCGATAGCGCCCGCGCCTTTGCGCAGGACAAATTGCTGCCTCGTGTGATCAAAGCCTATGCTGAGGAAAAGACCGATCCCGATATTTTCCGCGAAATGGGCGCCCAAGGCCTGCTTGGCGTCACCCTTCCCGAGGCTTATGGCTGCGCCAATGCCAGCTATGTCGCCTATGGCTTGGTGGCGCGCGAGATTGAACGGGTCGATTCTGGCTATCGCTCGATGAATAGCGTGCAATCCTCTCTCGTAATGTATCCGATCTTTGCCTATGGCAGTCAGGCGCAGAAGGACCATTATCTGCCCAAGCTTGCCTCGGGCGAGTGGATTGGCTGTTTTGGCCTGACCGAGCCAGATGCGGGGTCTGATCCTGGCTCAATGACCACACGGGCGAAGAAGATTGACGGGGGCTATCGCCTCACCGGCTCGAAAATGTGGATTTCCAATGCCCCGATTGCCGATGTTTTTGTCGTCTGGGCCAAATCGGAGGCCCATGGCGACGATATTCGCGGCTTCATCCTAGACAAGGGCATGAAAGGGCTGAGTGCGCCCAAAATACATGGCAAATTATCCCTGCGCGCCTCGATCACTGGCGAAATTGTCATGGATGGCGTTGAGCTCAGTGAAGACGCTCTACTTCCCCTCGCCAAGGGCCTAAAGGCTCCCTTCAGCTGCCTCAACCGCGCCCGCTATGGCATTGCCTGGGGCGTCATGGGGGCTGCCGAGGATTGCTGGCATAAGGCGCGCAGCTATGTGATGGAGCGCAAGCAATTTGGCCGGCCACTGGCAGCCACGCAATTGGTGCAGAAGAAGCTTGCCGATATGCAAACTGAGATCACTCTGGGCCTGCAGGCGGCTTTGAGGGTTGGCCAATTGTTTGACCAAGAGCAGGCGGCGCCTGAGGTCATTTCGCTCATCAAGCGGAACAATTGCGGCAAGGCTTTGGATATTGCGCGGCTCGCCAGAGACATGCTGGGGGGCAATGGCATTCACCAAGATTTTCATGTGATGCGGCATGCGCAGAATTTGGAGACTGTGAACACTTATGAAGGCACACATGATGTCCATGCGCTGATCCTGGGACGGGCGCAGACCGGCCTGCAGGCGTTTTTCTGAGATGAGGCGATGAGCCTGAGCCACGCCCATTCGCCTGTCAGATTATGCGCAGCGGGTCTCCTAGCCGGCTTCCTCTTCTCTCATTATTCATTGTATTTATTCGAAATAAAATCTCAACTTGATGTTTTAGCTGAAGTGGAGGATCCGACCTGCGCGCGCTTGGCGCAGAATTATGCGCTGATGATCGCCCCTCCCTCTGGGCAGGGACTGATCAAATCCCCCCAAGCTGGTCCGCAGCGCACAGGCCCTGCTTTTGATCCGTCTCAGATGCGCAATCCTGCCCCCAGAGCACAGGGGAGCACTTATGCGCAGGCCTATCGCGCCGCTTATGACAAATGCCGCGCGACAAAAAGCTAATGATCTGATTTTACTTAGCCTTATGCTGGCACAGGAATTGCTAATTTGAGCACAGATCCATTCTGTCCAAGGCAGGAAGCCATTCTATGATGCAGATCCCCCGTTCCGGCATAGCCGCAGCTTCGCGCGATTTGAGTGTCGTGTCTAATAACTTAGCCAATGCCCTGACAACGGGTTTCAAAAAATCCCATGCCATGTTCACCGATGTGGTATCGGAAGGCACTGGCACTGGCCCGGGCGTTGGTTCGCAGAACGGAACCATGTTGAATGAAGTAACCAGAAATATGTCACAGGGCGCAATCGCCAGTACTGGAAGCAGTCTAGATCTGGCGTTAACCGGTGGGGGGTTTTTCACTTTTGGCGACCCTAAGGCCAGTGGTGGAGATCCTATTTATACTTATAGCCGCTCAGGCAAGATGAATATGGATTCATCAGGGGCTATCACAGATACCAGCGGCGCGCCGCTCATGGGACTATCTGTCAGCAGCAATGGTGTGGTCGGGAGTACGCCTCAACCTATCAATCTTATCTCTGCGGCCAAGGGCAATCTGACAAATATTCAAAGCATTAGTATTGATGCCAATGGGGTCATTAATCTCCAGCTCACCGATGGATCGCAGTCCAAGGCTGGTGCTGTGGCTTTGGCAGGTTTTCGCAATGAGCAGGGCCTGACAGCTGCCTCCGGCTCCAAATGGCAGGAAACCGAAAACTCTGGTCCCCCCGAATTCAGCGGCGCCAATCGTAACGGCCTTGGCAAAATCAATCAGGGATCACTTGAGGATTCCAACGTCGATATGACTGGAGAAATGCTCCACATGATCTCAGCCCAACAGTCATATAATGGCAATGCACGGGCGCTGCAGACCAGCTCGGAAATGCTGCGCTCGGCGATTGAAACCTTGGCGCATGGCTAAAGCTTAGCTTTGAGCCAGTCAAATCTAGCTCTCATTTAGAAAAAGAGGTGGAACAACAAAAGATTGTGACCTAAGATAGATGCAATCGCAGTCGATTTGCGTTTATCAAGGCGTAGCATGACCCTTGACCTACCGCCACTTATGAGACCGCCTCTGGTGAACCGTACGGCTTCATCGGAATGGCGAGATAGTGTCGGTTTGACCAGTCTGACAGGGCGCTCGGATTCCCTTGGCGCCACTTATGGGCTTGATGCGACCTCACCATCATTGCCTGATATGGATTATGGTGCAGGGTCTCAGCTCTCCGTGTTGGATATGCCCAGTGGTTCGACAGCCCGCCAGTTGGCGCGGCGTCAAATGGCCAATCCAGGCCAGTTGAGCGAGCCATTGTCTTGGGATCAGTCACGCCCACTTTATAATCCACGCGGGGCACCTTCCGATGCGTCGCCAGCCCTCACTCGGCTGGAAGCCCGCATTGCCCTCGAACCCAATTACATGCACCAATACGCCAGCACCCGTTACGCAAACGTCTCCGTCCTGCCCTGGTTATTGGCAGAGCGCAAAATGCGGGTCGACATATTGGTCTAGGACCGATGATGACCGACGACGACTTTATTGCTTCACTCGAAGATCTGGTGCGTAAAGCCCCGCAATTCCGCCTCGTGCGCAATGAGCGCACGGGTGACATTTTGCTCAGGCGCATTGACGTCGACAAAATGCAAGAACGCGCCAAGACCTTTGCCTTGGCCTTTCGTGGCATTATGAACAGCGATCCCAAAAAACCCCGCGGCGGAGGCTGGATCTAGTGCTCGGCAAAATCCTCGCTGCCCTCACCTCCCCCTTTGCCATTGCACTGGGCTGCTTTCTGGCCATTTCGGCTGGCGGTGGCGCTGGATATCTCATCTATCAATCAGTGACTAAGGCTCAACAAATCAAAATGCAGGCGGAAAAAGAAGCCGCCGAAGCCGCCCTCAAACCGCCACCCCTGCCACAGAAAGTGCCAGCCGAACCTCCAGGCGAAGACCCTTTTGCGGCCCGCTATATTGAACTGGGCGAAGAGATGATGGTCAATCTACCGCAAAAGGGCCGGGTGATGTTGGTGCAAGTTTCATTGCAAACCCGCCGCGGCCAAAAAGGCGAAGATCTGCTGAAAGAGCAGAAAATGCCGCTGCGCGCTCTGGCTTTGCATCTCCTCTCGGAAGTCACCGTTGAAGAGGCCAAGCGTCCCGATGCCCAAGCCATGCTGGCTGAGCGCCTGATGAAAGCCATGAATACCGAGCTTGACGACAACTATAACATAAAACCGATAGATGCCATTTTACTGACACGATACTACGTTCAATAAGCTATTGATTTTTATCAAATAATAGTCTGGCACGACATTTGCTGGTTACTGACTGTTCTACTTTGGACATTGCAGACCATGACAGCGATTGACAAATATCTTGCACCTAACTCTGCGGCACTTTCTCTGCGCCAGAAGCGCATGGAAATCCTGAGTTCCAACATCGCCAATGCGGCGACGCCGAACTTTAAGGCTCGCGATATCGATTTTGAAGGCGCCTATCAGCAGGCCCTGTCAGGTGTCGATAAATTGACGACCACAAATTCCATCCACATGACAGCGACGACGGGAGGCCAAAATCCCGAGACTTTATATCGCACGCCCCAATCGCTTTCGCTGGATGGCAATACCGTCGAACTTCATGTCGAACAATTGAAGTTTGCAGAAAACGCCACGCGTTACGAAGCCTCACTGCAATTTCTCAATGATCGTATCCGCGGATTGAGAACCGCCTTGAGGGGAGAATGATGAAACCACTTACAATCTTTGACATTTCGGGTCGCGCTATGTCGGCCCAACAGGTCCGGCTCAATACGATCTCGAGCAATCTGGCCAATGCTGGCGCCGTGGCAAGCAGCAGTGAGACAGCTTATCGCGCTCTGCGTCCAGTGTTCGAAACACAATATTCAACCGATCCGAGCAATCCGGGTCTCGCCACTGTGGCGGCTGTCGACATCAAGCGCTCGGATGCGACACCCGAAAAGCGTTACGCGCCTACTCATCCACAAGCGGATAAGGACGGCTACATCTATGCCAGCAATGTCGACACCAATGAAGAGCTTGTCGAAATGCTGCAGACCTCACGTCAGTACCAGAACAATATTGAAGTTCTGTCGACTGCCAAAACCCTCATGCTCAAGACGTTGAACGTCGGAAAATAATTGGAGTTTCAAATGGCCGACCTCAATGCAACCTCACAAGCTTCTCTGGATGCTCTGCTCACAAAGCTAGGCGCAAAAAAATCGGATACGAGTGCAGCAACAACTCCCAAGAGCCAACTTGGACAGCAGGATTTTCTGAAACTGATGACTACTCAGCTTCAAAACCAGGATCCCTTCCAACCGCAGTCAAATGATCAGATGATTGCGCAGATGGCACAGTTCTCAACCGTCTCGGGCATTACACAGCTCAACACAACCATGAGCAATGTCGCCACAGAGATTTCGACCAATTCTATTGCTACACTCGCCAACATCATCGGCAAAACAGTGCTTGTGCCTGGCAATGTAGCCATGCCTGATGACACAGGAGCAATCAGCGGCGCTGTGGATTTGCCCACTGATGCAACCGATCTCACTGTGCAAATCACAAAGCCTTCAGGCGAACTTGTTAAAAGCTTAAGCCTTGGCGCTAATTCTTCTGGCCTAGTCGGCTTCCAATGGGATGGCACTGACAGCAGTGGCAAGCCAGTTAGCGCATCAAGCTATAACATCAAAGCTCTGATGACGGCCGGCGGCAAACAGAGCGCAGCCAATACGGATGTCTATGCGCCAATTACACAGCTCAATGTTCCCCATGCAGGTGAACAACAAACCATATCAGTTGCGGGCCTCGGTAATCTGAAGATGACCGACATCCGCGCCTATAAATACTGAACGCATCAAGCACCCATTCGACGAATAAGCGAGATCACACATGTCATTTTATACCTCACTCACTGGTCTGAACGGCGCGCAAGCGGACATCTCATCCATATCCAACAATATTGCGAACGTCGGCACGACGGGTTTTAAAAGATCACGCGCCGAATTCGGTGATATTTTTGCCACCTCACCATTGCAGGCTGCGAGCTCCGCGATTGGTTC
>CAIVAX010000421.1 GCA_903903935.1 uncultured Hyphomicrobiales bacterium
CAGGCCCGGCTTCAAGCTGGTTCCCGGTGCAATGTCGGTTGCAATCACTGTGATTGTGTAAGTATGCGGCGCCTGACCAGTTGGGCCGCAGGGGCCAAAATAATGGTCATGACCAATATTGTTTTTGCCAGCCACCCAGCCCGATTGCGAAACGCTGGCTTCACCTTCTGCGAGTGATGTTTTGGTCGGGGGAATGTCATAGGCAACCCAATGCACAGAGCCAAGCCCATTGCCGCCATCAACATCATACATGATCAAAGCAAAGCTTTTGGTGGCAGCTGGCGCATTGGACCAAGCCAAAGGTGGCGAGACATTTTGTCCCGGGCAGGGCGGATTGGTGCGGCTGGGATCAGCGCCAGCAAATTTTGCCGGCCAGACATCGCCGGTCTTGAAAGCTGGTGAGGTAATATCAAACACCTCTGCAGCCTGTGCGCTAAGCATGGCTGATGTCAGATAAGCGCCAGCCAGCATCAAAGTGCCCAAACTGCGCAGATTCGGAATGTAATTTTGTGTCATGAGCGTGCCTCCTTGTTTCGGATCTGTGTCCGATAGCCAAGATTGGCCCGACGAACAGCGAAAGACAAGACCTATTGCCAAGACCCATTGTAAAGAGTCTCCAGCCTCAGCTCTCTGTCTTGCGCGCACTCTCATGCCAGCGCCCCAGCAAGAGATGCGAGAGCAGCGTAAAGAAAAGAAAGATCAGAATTCCCGTGATCGAAATCAAAACCAGCGCGGCAAACATGCGTGGAATATTCAGCCGATAGCCTGATTCAACAATACGAAATGCCAGTCCCGCTCCCTGACCGGCCGAGCCTGCGGCAATCTCGGCCACAATAGCGCCAATCAGCGCCAGCCCACCGCCAATGCGCAGGCCGCCCAGAAAATAAGGCAGTGCAGCAGGCAGGCGCAGCCAGATCAATTGCTGCCAGCGCGAGGCACGATAGAGCTGGAACAAATCAACCAAATGCCGATCGGCTGAGGCCAGTCCCAAAGCGGTGTTCGAGAGAATGGGAAAAAAAGCCACCAGAAAGGCGCAAGTCAAAACCGCCAAAGTGGAATCGAGATAGACCAGCAATAAGGGCGCGATGGCGACAATGGGTGTAACTTGCAAAATCACCGCAAAGGGAAAGAAAGAGCGCTCCGCCCATTTCCATTGCGTAAAGACAATCGCCAGCCCAACTCCGCCAAACATCGCTGCAAATAAAGCAGCAAAGGTGATGCGCAAGGTCACATACAAAGAGGCGGATAAAGTGTCCCAATCCGCAATCAATGTTGTTGCGATGCGGCTGGGTGCGGGCAGAAGATAAGGTGGAATAGATTTCACCCATACGAGCCCTTCCCACACTGCCAGAGAGGCAAGGAAGACCAGCAGAGGGAGTGCGGAATGGATCAGCCAATCTCGCGCCAATGCATAAAAGCGCTGAGCGCGAGAGGGTGGAGTTGCGCGCGCCATCACAAATGGTCCTGCTCGCTCATCGCGCTTTGCAAAGCCTCGGAGGCATCTTGGCAGGATTTCGCATAGAGCTCTGAATGGCGAAAGGAGAGATCGCGCGGATAGGGCGCATCAATATCAATCAGGCGCACAATGCGTCCCGGACGCGAGGTAAATACAGCAATGCGATTGGACAGATAGACGCTTTCATAAACCGAATGCGTGACAAACACGATGGTCATCGCCAATTCGGCTTTGAGTTGCAGCAGATCATTATTCAGCTTGAGGCGTGTAATCTCATCCAGCGCAGCAAAGGGTTCGTCCATCAACAAGAGCTGCGGGCGCTGGATCAAGGCTCTGGCAATCGAGGCGCGCATTTTCATGCCGCCGGACAATTCCCCCGGATAGGCCGATTCAAAGGCGCGGAGTCCCACAAGATCCAACACCTCATGAATGCGATAATCCGCTTGCGATCTGCTCACGCCTGCTAATCGCAAGGGTAGCCAGACATTATTATAAACACTTGTCCAGGGCATGAGCGTGGAATCTTGGAAGACAAAGCCAAGCGTCTGGCGCGCGTCATGGCCTTGGTGCCATTCAATCTGGCCTTGTGTGGGCGTGGACAAATCCGCAATGAGGCGCAGAGCTGTGGACTTGCCACAGCCCGATGGTCCCAATAGAGACAGAAACTCACCCGCATGAATGGTGAGATTGAGCTCTTCAAGTGCAACAACGCCATTGGCAAACTCTTTGCCAATGTTTTTAAGCTGCACGAGCGGGGCGTCAGTCATGAGGCGGATTGATCTATGAGCAAGGCGCGCCTTGTCTCAATTGCGCGGGCGCAGATCAAGGCCGACCTTTTTGTTGACGAATTGCAGCGTATAGGCCTTGCGATAATCAATATCGCCGCGCACGACACCCGCCTTCACCATTTTATCAAAGAAGCTTTTCATCCGCGCATCTGTCATCGCGCCCATGCCAAGAGTGAGGGAATCGCCAGAATCGACAATCCCATATTCTTTCATCTTGGCGATGGAGAAAGCGATTTGCTCATCATCCATTTCCGGATTGGTTTTTTTGATCAGCTCATTGGCCTTTTTATTGTCGCCATACATATAATTATACCAGCCAATCGTCGTGGCATCGACAAAGCGCTGCACCAGATCGGGGTTTTTCTGCACAGTCTCAATGCGCACTTCAATGGTGGTTGAATAAGTGTCAAAGCCATAATCGGCGAGCAGGAAAATATTGGGCTTGAAGCCGCCCTGCTTTTGTACCGCCAAAGGCTCTGACGTCAGATAGCCCTGCTGGGCGGATGTTTTGTCAGCGATGAAGGGAGCAGGATTGAAATTATAGGGCTTAATATTGGCTTCGCTAAATCCATATTGCTGCTTGAGCCATTGAAAAGCGGTGACCTGAATTTCTTTGCCAACAAAAATGGGGCCATTTTTCAGATCTTCCAATTTCTCGCGGCCCTGACCGGGATGCGTCATGAAAATCTGCGGGTCTTTCTGAAAATTTGCCGCCACAACCAATGTGGGCACGCCCTGCTCCAGCGAGGTGAAGGAGGGAATCATATTGCCGCCCATGTAGAACTCAATCTTGCCAGAGATCAGCAGCAAACGATTATTGGCTTGCGGCCCGCCGGGCAGGATGGTCACATCAAGGCCGTATTTTTCATAAGTGCCATCAGCCACAGCTTGATAAAAGCCGCCATGCTCTGCTTCGGCGAGCCAATTGCTGCCAAAGGCCACCTTGTCGAGGGCCTGAGCAGGAAGGGCATGGGCCACAAGGGCGAGAGACATACCAAGCGCCAGCTTAAAGGTCAGTTTCATCGGACACTCCATGAAAGAGATTGTGACATAAGCAATTCTCTTGCCTTGCTGATATAGCTTTCAATGCCTGTTGAAAGGCCAGCATGAGGTTAGAGAGGAAGGATCATTTCTTTTACGTAGGCAGTCTCGCGCCAGATTTGGATTTGGCGCTTAAAGTTTAGGCGGCTCAGGGAATTGATCGGGATGTTCGTCATTCCATGTATAGGCCCAAGTCTCGGTCAAACGCTTGGCTCCGGCCCGCAGGAAGATCCGCAGATCTGTCGAGCTGGCGGGCTGGATCTTCACATCAATATGCACCCGCAGGCCATTGATCTTTGGGTTGGGTGTGATGAAAGAGCGATAAATTTTGCCATTCGAGGCGCTGGCATTGATCTGCACAAGGCCGGGATCATTGAGATAATAAGCCACATCCGGCCCGACAAATTCGACCATAAAGCGCCGCGTGCCCGGCTCTGCCTTTTCGCTTGAGCCCAGCGCAATGGGCGGGGCCTCAAATGTATTGAGTACAATGCCAGTTGGCTGTGCTTTGGGCATATCGAGCAGGGAGGTGATGCGATAGGCGAGAGTCAAAGGCGTGTCAGGCACAATCGGTTGTTTGGGCACCCAGGCCAGAATGATATTATCCGCTGTCTCATCCTTGGTGGCCAATTCGACCAATTCGAGCTGACCCTCGCCCCATTTGCCCTTGGGCTCAACCCAATAATTGGGCCTTTGCTCATAGGCCAATTCAATATCCTGATAATGGTCGAAGATGCGATCGCGCTGGATCAGACCAAAGCCCTTCACATCATTGGCATCAAACAGGGCCACTTTTTGGATGAAGGGATTGCGCAGCGGCCG
>CAIVAX010000422.1 GCA_903903935.1 uncultured Hyphomicrobiales bacterium
GACCAAGCTTGAACCGCCGCAAAGGCTGGCACCACAAACAAGCCGCCGGCTATCGCGAGCAAACAAATGTCAAAAGCAAGACGCAGCGCCACTGGTGAGCTGATAAGTCCGCTTAAAGTCAGCTCTTGAGCGCTGGGATTCAGCGAGAGGCTGGCCATGCCCAAATCAATTAGGCTGCCAGCCATGGCAAGGCCAGCAAGGGGAATGAGCATTAAGAGAATCCGCCCGCCCGCAATCACCGCAGCCAGCACAGATCCAAGGCCAATGCCAATTGCAAAGAGCGCGATCACTAATGTTTCCACATCAAGTCCTGCTCCTAATCTATGCTTGATCATCACCGGCACAAGCGAGAGCGCCAAGGCACCTGTCATCCAAAACCAGCTGACAGCCAATGCCCCCGCCCAAATGGCGGGATCTTTGCGCAGCTCGGCCAGCAGATCGCGTGTCGAGGCCCATATATTAGCTCTGATGCGCAGATCATGGACGGCGCTGGGGGCGGGGGGGATAAATCGGCTCGTCAACCAACAGGCGAGCGCAATGGCCATCATCTGTGCGCCAATCGTCCAAGGCTCGCGGACATAGTCATAGGCTTGTGCGCCTATGATCAGCCCCAGCACAATGGCGACAAATGTCGCTGCTTCAATCAAAGCATTGCCGGTGGTTAATTCATCCAAGGCCAGATGATCGAGCAAAAGCGCATATTTTATCGGCCCAAACAAAGCGGCAATCACCCCAAGCGCAAACAGGGCCAGATAGAGCAGGGGCAGGGACTCGAGCACAATCGCGCTGGCTGCCAAGGCTTGAACCAGAATTTCGGCGCCCTTTAGACGCCGCGCCAACATGGCCTTATCCAGCGCATCGGCCATTTCCCCGCCCAGAGCCGACAGAAACAAAGACGGCAGAATGAACAGGCCGACCGCCAGAGTGATCAGCGGCCCGGCGCTTTTTTCCTCCATCCGAAACAAAAGGATCATCGCGAGCATATTGCGCACGAAATTGTCATTAAAGGCCGACAAAAACTGGCACCAAAACAGGGGCGCGAAGCGGCGGGCGGCCATCAGCCGCAAAAAGAGGGAGGGTCCGGTCTTTGGGGGCTTGGTTGGTTGCATGATCCCAGTCACAGGAAGACTATAGGGCCCAGAGGGCCCCATCTCAATTGCGCAGGGTGTGCAGGCTGTGAAGAAGCCATTGCCGCTGTGCGCGGCTCCGGCTAAACCCTAGAACCATGAGCTCAAAAGACCCACGCAAAGATCAGCTTGTCATTGTTCTGGCCCAGATTGGGTCTGTGCTTGGCGATATCACCGCCAATGCGCAGAAAATCCGCCACGCGCGCCATCAGGCCGCCGCCCAATCGGCCGATCTTGTCATGTTTTCAGAACTCTTTCTGGCTGGCTATCCGCCCGAAGATCTGGTTCTCAAGCCGGCATTTCAGGATGCCTGCCGAGCGGCGTTGGAGGATTTGGCGCGCGAGACCGCCGATGGCGGCCCGGCGCTTTTGGTTGGTCTGCCTTGGAGTGAAGAGGGCAAGCTCTATAATGCCTATGCCTTGCTGGATCGCGGACGTATCGAAACCGTGCGGTTCAAAGTTGATCTGCCCAATTATGGCGTGTTTGACGAAAAGCGCGTGTTTTCGCCGGGCCCTTTGCCCGGGCCCGTTGCCTTTCGCGGCGTGCGTTTAGGCCTGCCCATTTGTGAGGACATTTGGGGCGAGGAGATTGTCGAATGTCTCGCCGAGACAGGCGCAGAAATTCTGCTTGTGCCCAATGGCTCGCCCTATTGGCGCGGCAAGGGTGATGAGCGGCTGAATATAGCTGTGGCCCGTGTCACCGAGAGCGGACTGCCCTTGGCCTATCTCAATCAGATTGGCGGGCAGGATGAGCTTGTCTTTGATGGCGCCTCCTTTGTGCTCAATGCCAATTCATCGCTCGCGCTGCAATTGCCCTCTTTCGCAGAATCCTTAGTGCCAACACTCTGGCAGCGTCAGGGACAGGGCTGGGTCTGTCTCGAAGGCCATAAGTCAGTCGCACCAGAGGCAGATGAAGCCGATTACACAGCCTGCATGTTGGGCTTGCGAGATTATGTCGAAAAGAATGGCTTTCCCGGCGTGGTGATGGGCATGTCCGGAGGCATTGATTCTGCTTTATGCGCGGCGCTGGCGGCCGATGCTTTGGGTCCAGACAAAGTTCATTGCGTCATGCTGCCCTATCGCTACACCTCGCACGACTCGCTGAAAGATGCGCAGGACTGCGCCACAGCTTTGGGCGTGCGTTATGAGAGCGTGCCCATTGAATCAGCTGTCAAAGGGCTTGAAGAGACGCTTGCTCCCTTATTTGCTGGCCGCAGCCGTGATCTGACAGAAGAAAATTTGCAAAGCCGTGTTCGCGGCACAATCTTGATGTCGATCTCCAATAAATTTGGCTCCATGCTGGTGACCACTGGCAATAAATCCGAAATGTCGGTTGGGTATGCGACCATTTATGGCGATATGAATGGCGGGTTTAATCCCATCAAAGACCTTTATAAAATGCAGGTCTTTCGTCTCGCGAGCCTACGCAATCGCTGGAAGCCAGAGGGCGCCAAAGGCCCTGATGGCGAGGTGATCACGCCCTCCATCTTGCATAAGCCCCCCAGTGCTGAATTGCGCGACAATCAGACGGATCAAGACTCCCTGCCGCCCTATGATGTGCTCGATGATATTCTCACCTGCCTTGTCGAGCAGGATCTGCCGATTGCTGAGATCCTCGCGCGCGGGCATGAGGAGGCGACAGTCAAGAAAGTCGAGCGCTTGCTCTATCTGGCCGAATATAAGCGCCGACAGGCGGCTCCGGGCGTCAAGGTAACCCGCAAAAATTTTGGCCGGGATCGACGCTATCCCATCGTCAATCGCTTCCGTGATTCGGGCGGTCCGGCCTTTGTGCCCGATCCTGATATTGCCCCGCGCCGCATCCTCGGCGGCGCTGAGCGCTTCGAGGAATAGGCTTGCCCTCTGTGAGGGCTGGTCAGGAAGGTCGCCTTTCCCGAATAAGCTTAAGATCAATAAGAAAGGCCGCCCGAAGGCGGCCTTTCCATTGTCTGCCATGGCCCCAAGGGGGGCGGATCAGGCAAGTGGGAACTCCTGCTACGATCAGGCAAGGGCCAGATCATGCACTTCAGGCAGTTCCAATCCGGACGTTGCGAAGAGTCCAGATCCCGGTCACCGACGACCACGGCTTATGACAATGAGACACTGGATCACCTCCTTTCGGTTGTTAACGACTCAGGCAGTCTAGCCCTCGCCGGGGCGGCTGTTAAGTCTTTTGATGTGCGCTGGTTTGTAAGCTAGGACGCGGACTAGCTGACTTCCGTGCCAAACTGATTTAAGACAAGAGCATGAAAGCTCCTATCGTCCGATTTGCTCCCTCCCCCACTGGCCGCATCCATATTGGCAATGCGCGCACGGCCCTCTTCAACTGGCTTTTTGCCAAACGCTCTGGCGGGCGTTTTGTGCTGCGCTTTGATGATACTGATCAAGAGCGCTCGCGCGAGGAATATGCGCAATCGATTGCCGTTGATCTGAACTGGCTCGGCATTCATCCCGATCTGACTGTGCGTCAATCGCAGCGCTTTGCGCTTTATGATGCGGCGGCGCAAAAGCTCAGAGATGCGGGCTTGCTCTATCCGTGCTATGAAACCGCTGATGAATTGGACCGTCGGCGCAAGCGTCAGATCACGCGTGGTCAGCCACCAATCTATGATCGCGCCGCTTTGTCTCTCACACAGGCTGATCATGATCAGTTCAAAGCTCAGGGCCGCAAACCACATTGGCGATTCAAGCTCGAGTCTAAAACCATTGAATGGGTCGATCTTGTGCGCGGCCCCAGTCATATTGAGTGCGCCTCGCTCTCTGATCCTGTGTTGATCCGCGAAGACGGCACTTATCTCTATACGCTCCCCTCCGTGGTTGATGACATTGATCTAGGTATTACCCATGTGATCCGCGGCGAAGATCACGTCACCAATACAGCCGTGCAAATCCAATTGTTTGAAACCCTTTCTGGCGCAGGCGCGGCGCCGCAATTTGGACATCATAATCTTTTGGCTTCTTCCAGCGGCGAGGGGCTCTCCAAGCGCTCGGGTGCTTTATCAATCACAGGTCTGCGCGAGGCGGGTATTGAATCGCTCGCTGTGGCCTCTCTGGCTGTGCTCACTGGCTCGTCCGATAGCGTCCATGCGATTGCCAATCTTGAAGCTCTACTAGAGACATTTGATCTGGCGCATGTCTCGCGCAATTCGGCCAAATTTGATCCAGCTGAATTGGATTCGCTGTCTGCCCGCACTTTGCATGCCTTGGAGGCCGAGGCTGTTCGTGCGCGTTTGGCGCAGCTGGGTGTGACAGGCGAGGACATCACACCCTTCTGGCTGGCCGTGCGCAGCAATCTCACCTCATTGGCGGATGCCAAATTGTGGTGGACTGTCATTCATGGTGAAATCACGCCGGTGATTGAGGATGCTGATTTTGCCAATGCAGCCGCTGAGCTCCTGCCACCCGAGCCATTGGATCAACACAGCTGGAGCCAATGGACCGCAAAGGTGAAAGAGACAACGGGCCGCAAAGGCAAAGCGCTTTTTCATCCGCTGCGGCTGGCTTTAACGGGGCAAGATCAGGGGCCAGAATTGGCGGTGCTTTTGCCGCTGATCGGCAAGCTTAAGGCTTCTGCCCGATTACACGGACGCGTTTCGTAACGCCATCAGGCCCTGCAACCTGACGCTCTTCGCCCTCTTTGCCTGAATAGGTCTGGCTGGCATTGATGGAGCTTGAGCCCAAAGCCGCCTGACTTTGAACAGCTGCAACACTTGGAACGGGCCCAGGATTAGGAGCCGCCGCGACAGGTTTTGGTTCAGCGAATTGATTAGCTTTTGCCTTGGGATCAGGCTTTTTAGCTGCCACATTGGCCGGCAGAGTTTTCTCTGGTTGTGGCTTAGTGATTTTCACAGGTTCGGGCTTGGCTACTTTGGGGCGCGCCATTTCAGCCGATTTCTCAGGTGTGATGATCACATCCTTATTGCCGGTGCCGAGCAGTTTTTCTGCATTTGACAGAGCCTCAACCCAGCTCTGCCCCTCGCCTTTGCACGAACAGGTGGGATCGAATTTGGTGCGATAGCGACCCGCATAGGGCATGGAGCGATAGGTGCTGCCATTGCTTGAGATCGCCTCATCAATGTCTTTGTTCATCGAATAAGTGAAAACTTCAGTGGTGACATTGGGGCATTGCGCTTGGCACAATTGCGCCAGACTTTCCATGCGCCCCTGTGTGGCCGAATAGCTAATCGGGAAAAAGCCGCCATCACATGTGCGCACACACACAGCCTTGGAGCCGCCCATGGGTGGGAGATTCTCGGATGGAGTATCATTCTCACCGGGCATGAGATCATAATCAGCGCCCGTGCGCGTGCCACCAAATAAGCGGTCGAGCAAACCAGGGCTTTGACGATTGGAGGCCTCGCCGCCGCAATAGGTTTTATAACGAGATAATAAGTCCTGACGCTGCGAATCCATGCCCTCATTCGTGCGTTGGAATTGCGCATTGAGCTGCGTCAGCCTCGTCTGGGCGCTGCGCATCTGATCTTGCAGCGGCCCACATTCTGCTGGCGGCGCGCTGCCGAAAAATAAAAATTGTTGCCGATTGCAGCCGATCGAAGCGCCATAATCCGTCATGCGCGCCAATTCGCTGCGCTGGCGCTGAATGGTCTCGGACAGCGCCTGTGCATCACCGCCATTGCCCGACAAGCTGGCCAATTGCATTTGCAGTTTGCCGCAATCAATCGCCTGAGCTTGGCTGGGCGCAATGGGCAGGGCCAGAACACAGGCCATCACAGCCCCTGCTAATCTGGCAAGGCTGGCAGGAAGAGTCAGAGGGCGAGGATCTGCCCGTGAAATCTGAAAGGCCAAAGCGCGTGTCCCAGAAAGAGCCCGATAGGGCGAGTCGCCCCTAGCGATAATCTGAACTCTTCTACATTTGAACGCAATTCATGGCCAAATCAGGGCTCTGTGCACAGGCAGAGATTGGCAAGCCTGAGATTGGCAAGCCTGAGATGAGCAAGCCTGAGATGAGCAAAGGCCCCTCAGGGGCGAGCCGCTAGAGCGGCCCTCCCAATTTAGTGAGCGCAGCGGATCAAGATCGCGCTTTGCTCCAGCTTGGCCCGGGTCTCAGCTTTGGCAATCGAGGCCGTCACATCATCGGCCAAGCCAAAAGCTATCGCTTTTTGAAAGCCATGGCTTTCGCACCACGCATCCGCGACGATCTGGCCGCAGCTGCCGC
>CAIVAX010000423.1 GCA_903903935.1 uncultured Hyphomicrobiales bacterium
CAAACAGCCAGCCATGATAATTGCAGCGCAGCCCGCACTGTTCGACAAAGCCATAGGAGAGATCGGCGCGCCGATGCGGGCAATGGCGATCAACCAGACCATAATGTCCGGACAAATCCTTATAGAGGACAAGATCCTCGCCCATCAGGCGCACGGGCTTGACCGGATTATCCGCAAGTTCCGAGGCTCCGGCGATGGGGTGCCAATAGCGGCGCAGATAATCGCCCATGGGCGTGCCAGCACCAACTTGCGTGAGCTCATGATTCTTTTCAGCAGCCAGCATGATCACCTCGCCCGGATCAGAGGGGTCGGCGCGCCGCCCCTCGCTCTTCAGCCGATCTTTTAAGCGAGCGGACACAGACTGACAATCGCTTACGCAGGTCTCAGCCCGCCCAGTGCAAATCTATTTGAAGCCAAGCTGAGCTACGAAAGGATCAACATGCGAGCCCCATAAACGGCCACCTTTGGCGATCAATTTATGGCCATCGTCATCCGGCACGGGACCAGTGACAACAAATTTGGCGCGCCCTCCAGCAGCTGCAAAAGCCTGATACCAGCTTTTGGGCTGTGTCGGCCCCCAGAATAAATCATTGGGCGCATAGAGCCAGAGGCTGGCGATTGTGCTGGTGCGCCCATAATTTTTATAGAGATCGGTAAGCGCCTCCGAAAAGCAGCTCTGCGCGGGCCGTTTTTCAGGTTCGCCTCCCGTGCCGCCGGAAAAATTGATCGCACCGATCACGCCCGGCAGATTACGAGATGCCGCCGCCACTGTTGTGATGCCACCGACAGATTGCCCCACCAGAATGATTTTGCGGCTATCGACCCATTTTTGAAGGCGCGCCCATGCCACAACATCGCTGACAATATCGGCGGCATTGCCAATCGCCCGATCAAATTTGGGCGTACCACTGCACACGCCCGCAGCGCTGATGTTAATCGCACTGGCCTCTAGATCCGCGCCGCCGGTTGCGCCATAGCCGGGGCGAATGGGCGCTATCACAGCAAAGCCTTTGCGCTGCCAATAAGCGACATGACCGCGCAAGACAGGATATTGCAAAGCCTGCCGGTCAGCAGCCTTGGGTGCGCGTCCATGTGAAAACACAATCAGCGGAAAGGGGCCTTTTCCCTCTGGCTTGAAGATTTGCGTATGCACTTGCCAGCTTTGGCCAGCGGCTTTGGCGGGGATGAGTTCAATTTGCGGTTCAGGCACCTCAGCAGCTAGCGCAGCTGCAGGCGTCAGCATTGCCGAACACACGCTCGCGCCTAGAAGAATGGCAGACAATAAGCTCACAAAAGGACTGAAGCGGCGTTGTAATGTCATCCCGCAGACATGCCTAAGATCAAACAACGCGCACCCACCCGATTTGCCACTGACCCATGTGCTTGCAACCCTGCAGGGCACGCAAGCAAGACAGTCTATTGCTGCCAGATAGCATCACAAAGGCTGCGACGAAAGCCAATTATCTCTTCAAGATCAGGATTTTGAGGCGTTTTTAGGTTCCGGTACGCTGGCTTTGAGTGGCGCTCTGGAAAAGTCATTGGCGCCCGCAACCGCTTTGCTGAGCAAAGCGAGAAATTGCCGCGTTTCTTGTTTGGAGAGGCCGCACAGCATGTTGTCTTGTGCTTGCAGCACATAGGGCTCGATCTTTTTGAGCAATTGCCGGCCTTGTGGCGTGATTTCCAACACACGGGCGCGGCGATCTTCAGCGCTGATGCGTCTTTGCAGCAGGCCTTTGACCTCGAGCCGATCAATCACACCGCCCATAGTTGTGCGATCATGCGCGATGAGCGCGGCAAGCCCGGCCTGATCAATGCCCTTATGGCTGGCTAAAGTGGCAAGCGCGACATATTGCACCGGCGTCAAATCAAAGCCGCCCCCCTCAACCTCAAGCTGAAAGACCGCAACAGCGATTTGTTGAAAGCGGCGGGCCAAATGGCCGGGCGTGGCTAAGAGATCAATCATGGAACCCAATTGACAAGTATACTGATCATCAGTACTATCATTATATCAGACGCTCAGGCTTTGTCACCTCTTTTCGAAGAGGACTTGCAAAAGCTTGGGCCAGCTTTGAAGTGCCAAATGATTCCGTACATTCTATCTTAAAAGAGATCGAGAGAGGCGCGCCATGCAATTTCATATGAATGGCTTCATCCCCGGTGATCCAGACATTGCCGATCCTGTTCGCCGCAGGGGCGAGAAGGCCAAGCCTGGTGTCTTGCCGCAGGAGACCGATGTGCTGATCGTTGGCACGGGACCCACGGGCCTCACTCTGGCCGCGCAACTCTCGCGCTTTGCGGACATTAAAACCTGCATTATAGAACAGCGCGAGGATCGCCTCTTGCGCGGGCAGGCCGATGGCATTTCGTGCCGCTCGATGGAAATGTTCCAAGCCTTTGGCTTTGCCGAACGTGTGCTGCGCGAATCCTATTGGTGTAGTGAGACCACCTTTTGGAAGCCGATCACGGACAAGCCCAGTGAAATCGCCCGCAGCGGCCGCATTCAGGATGTCGAAGACGGCCTGTCTGAAATGCCCCATACATTGCTCAATCAGGCCCGTGTGCATGATTTCTATCTCGATATCATGCATAAATCTGCCCATGCGCTTGAGTCGCACTATGCCCGCCGCTTTCTAGATCTGACGATCAATCGGGCTAATCCTCATCCTGTTGAAGTGCGCTTTGAGCGCCTTGATGAGAGCCATAAGGGCGAGATTGAAACCATCAAGGCCCGCTATGTTGTAGGATGTGATGGCGCACGCAGCGCCGTGCGCGGCGCGATTGGCCGCAAATTAGAGGGCGAGGCCCTCAATCAAGCTTGGGGCGTGATGGATGTTTTGCCCGTCTCGGACTTTCCCGACATTCGCCGCAAAAGCCTGATCCAATCAGCCGGTGGTGGCAGTCTTATCATCATTCCGCGCGAAGGGGGCTATCTCACCCGCATTTATGTCGAGATGGATAAGCTTGATAAAAGCGAGCGTATCGCCAATCGCAATTTTGATGTGCAAGATGTGATCGCGGCAACTCAAAAAGTGATGTATCCCTATCGCTTCGAGGTGAAGGACATTGCTTGGTGGTCAGTCTATGAAATCGGCCAGCGCATGTCTGAACAATTTGATGATGTGCGCAATGCCGACGATCTGCCTTGCGTCTTTATCGCGGGCGATGCCTGTCATACTCATAGCCCCAAAGCGGGGCAGGGCATGAACACTTCCATGCAGGATGGGTTTAATCTGGGCTGGAAATTGGCGTCTGTTTTGCGCCAGCAGGCCGCCCCGCATCTGCTCAAAACCTATTCAGAGGAGCGCGTATTAACGGCGCGTCAGCTGATCAATTTTGATCGCGAATGGGCCAGCCTGTTACATGCCGCAACGCAATTCAATGCTGATGGCTCGCCCAAAGTTGATCCCAGCGAAGTGCAGCGCTATTTCGTGCAACATGGCCGCTATACCGCCGGTGTCGCCACACAATATCTGCAAGGCCTCTTGGTTGGTCCGGCCACACATCAACATCTTGCCAAGGGCTTCACCATTGGCATGCGCTTTCATTCCGCACCCGTGATTCGCGCTGGAGATTCGCGGCCTATGCAATTGGGCCATTGCGTTGAGGCAGACGGGCGCTTTCGTTTGTTCTTGTTTGCCGATGCTGCCGATCCACGCGACAAAGACTCAGCCCTTGCGCAGCTGTGTGACTGGCTGGTGAAGGCAGATGCCTCACCCCTGCGGCGCTATACGCCCAGCATGCAAGATGTCGATGCGCTGTTTGATGTGCGCGCCATCGTGCAACAGAGCTTTCAACATTTTGAAATGAGACAAGTGCCTCCTTTGCTCTTTCCGCAAAAAGGCCAATTTGGCGTGCATGATTATGAAAAAGTCTTTTGCCCAGATTTCAAAACGGGACCTGATATTTTTGGTCTGCGTGAGATCAATCGGCACACAGGCTGTGTGGTGATCGTGCGACCCGATCAATATATCGGCCATGTGCTGCCCTTGCAGGCGACACATGAGATCGCCGCTTATTTTGACGCTTTTATGAAACACAGCGGCTAATGCCTGCCAAATGATCAGCAGATACGTGTGCTCAAAAATTAACCTTTGCGCACAGTTTCTCTTTAATTTTTAGCTTGCAGAGTTTTTTTGAGGGGTATATGAGCACCCTCGCTCGGCCGTGGTATGGCGGTCCTTGTATGGTGTGCTCACATGAGCAATGAAACGATCGGCTTGTCCCAGACGCCCTCTGCCGCCGAAGACAAGTCCTCTCCTTCTTCAGTGCATGGTCATCAACAATCGTCCTGGATTTTATTTATCGCCTGCATTGGCGTTGTTGATGGCGATATTGGAACCAGCCCCCTTTACGCCTTTCGCGCCGTTATGTTGGCAGCAGGCTCTGCACATAATGGTGTGCAGCGCGACGATGTGATCGGGATCCTCTCTTTGATCCTCTGGTCGCTGATGATCATTGTCACGCTGAAATGAGCGTCTGGCTGACCACCGCCCGCTGGCGGAGGCTGTGAGGCTTGGCCCGGTCCTGCCGCTCTATAATGTCGAGCCCGACCTTCGGGCACAGCCTGACGTCTCAGCGCGACAATGTGGGACGCCCATCTGAGAGTGTAGATGGCATGATTATAAAATCAGCTATTTAGTAGATATATTATGATTTTATTTTTTAAACTGAACAAGCCTTGAAATCTTAAATTAAGCGCTAAGTTAAAAAATAAAGTCATATTGTTGAATTAAAAGATCCTGAGTTAAAGATCCTGAGTTTTTGTAAAGATAGAATGAATAACAATGGTCGCCCCTGTTCTTGCCGGTACAAACACAAATCAATTTTATTCTCGCGGCGGCGCGCCAATCATTGTTGATCCAAATATCATTGTAACAGATGCGGACAGTCCAACTCTATTTTCAGCTCAAGTTAGACTCTTTAATAATCAAGTGGGTGATCTTCTCGCCTTTACAAACGATGGAGTTACACAAGGCAATATTAGAGTTGTATTTAATTTTGGTTTCATTCTG
Source organism: uncultured Hyphomicrobiales bacterium (assembly GCA_903903935.1). GTDB lineage: Bacteria > Pseudomonadota > Alphaproteobacteria > Rhizobiales > Beijerinckiaceae > Terripilifer. The sequence goes on from CAIVAX010000423.1 coordinate 5,013, forward strand.
CTTCTCCAATCTGCCAATGGAACCGCTACAAAAGCCCAATGGCAATCAGCCTTGGATGCCGTCAAGTTTTCCTCCACGAGCAATACCCTCGGCAATCGCACTGTTAATTTTATCGTCACTGACGAGGGATCAAACAGTAACGACTTTAATCGTCTGATTGTGGTTGGAGAAAAACCCGTAATTACAATCACCAACACAAACAAATTTTACGGCCAAGGCGGCGCTGCAATTGTCATTGATCCCAATATCACCATAACAGATGCAGACAGCCTAAACTTAGCTTCGGGCACAATTTCCATAACAGCTGGCTTTAATGCTGGTGATACTCTCGGTTTTACAAATAATAATGCGATAAATTTCGACAATATCACCGCCAGCTATAATGCGGGAACTGGTGTCCTGACCCTGTCGTCGGCAGGAGCAACAGCTACCAAGGCTCAATGGCAGGCAGCCTATGATGCTGTCACATTCGTCTCCACAAGCAATACCCTTGGCAACCGCACTGTTACCTTTGTCGTCAATGACGGGGGATTAGATAGTACAGCCGTTTCCCGTCAGCTTGTTGTTGAGGCCCCGCCAGTTCTCACAGGGGCTGGCTCGACGAGTGCTTTTACTCTAGGCGGCGGGCCCATCTTAGTTGATCGATCGGTTACGGTCAGTGACCTCGATAATAGTGAGCAACTTTCAGGCACAGTTTCCATTGCTGCGGGGCGTCAAGCAGGCGACGTTCTTGCCTTTACCAACACCAGCAACGTAACTTTTGGGAATATCTCTGCCACTTATAATGCTGGCACAGGCGTCCTTAGTCTCTCATCAGCAGGGCAAACGGCGTCTAACTCGCAATGGCAAGCTGCCTTTGATGCTGTAACCTTTACAACGACGAGTTCGAGCACTCAAAATCGTTCAATCACTTTCGTTGTTAATGACTCATATGCCGATAGTAACAGCGTTACACAGAGCGTGAGTGTAACTGTGCCGTCAGGAAGCCAAGCTGGACAGACTGTGATCATAAATGGTCAAATAGGAACAACTATTGACACTGGTAAAATCGGCAACACAAACATACAAGGTCTTCAATTTCAGACTTCCAATCAAACATTAAAACAATATTCCGGGGGGGGACTTTATGCCCCCTATAATTTTGTGACAGGGGATGGCCCATCAGGATTGGGGGTGACCAATCCTATTTCATTGCTAGATGCGGGCTTAGCATCAGGAACTCTGCGCGAGTCTAATGGCTCTGTCACTCAGACAGACTTGATCAATTTAACTCCCGCAATCCAAGTGACTAGAGGGTCAATTAATCCCCCCATTAAATTAACATCTACTCTTTTTCAAGATGCTCTCAAACCACTTGGCGGCGATAATAATTCTAAGTTGAACTACTTATCCCTTACTGACATTGGCGTGGGACCTCTTAACTTAGCATTCATGGACGCTTCAAAGTCCTATAATAATGCGTTGAATTTTTTAATCGTCAATGACGATAATAATATGAAAGGAAAGATAGATTTAAATGCTTACAAAGGCCTTGCCCTTATCTCGGGGCCTGTAACAGTCAACGGTGTGGGTCAAGACAATGAAGTGATAGACGCGGGTAATGGTGCGACCTTCAATCTCAGAAATGGCGGCTCGTCGATTGTTGTGGCTCAGGGTGGTTCAACAATTAATGGCGGC
>CAIVAX010000424.1 GCA_903903935.1 uncultured Hyphomicrobiales bacterium
CAATATCTGGGGTTCTCCACCCCAAATGCTGGCCGCCATCCACTGCGATCATTTGACCTGTGACGCTGCGCGCCGCGATCAAATAAGCGGCGGCGGCGGCAATCTCGGCAGGATCGACGGAGCTGGCGAGTGGAATGCCCGCCACTTCCTGAGCAAAAGCGCCCTCTCCTTGCGGTCCATTAGGCAAAACGGGACCGGGACCAATGGCATTGACGCGAATATGCGGCGCAAAGCTTTGCGCCATGGTTTGCGTTGCGGCCCAAAGCCCGGCTTTGCTCAAAGTGTAAGAATAAAATTGTGGCGTGAGCTTCCAGACGCGTTGATCAATGAGATTGATAATGACGCCTTGGTGAGCTGGCGACAAAGCTTGCGCGAAGCTTGCCGCCAATAAAGCAGGCGCGCGCAGATTAACCGCCATCATGCGATCAAAGAAAGCAGGATCAAGCTGATCAGCCGAATCATTTTCAAACACAGAGGCATTATTGATCAACACAACAGGGGCTTGCCATTGCTGGGAGATCTGCGGAATGAGCGCTTGGGTGGCGGCGGCATCCGCCAAATCAGCAGTAAACACTTCAGCGCGCACACCTTTTGATCGCATGGTGTCCGCGAGAGCTTGAGCATCGGGCCGCGAGCGCACAGAACTATGCAGCGCGAGCTCAAAACCTTCTTGCGCGAGACGCTCTGCCAGCGCTCTGCCAATGCGCCGTGCGGCGCCGGTAATGAGGACAACACCCTGTGACTGCATGATCAACACCCAAGCATTTGGTAACACATCTCAATTCAATCTAGCGCAGTTTGCGCAGAAACAAAATCGCTGATCCGAGTCTGTTTTGCAGTAACCAAGCATAAACCACGCTTTCATCTTGGCCTGTGGATAGCGTCGTCTTTATACGATTAAGCATGATTGGTGATTAACACTCCGATGCGGTGGCGATGCGGCCCCATGCGTTGAAATGAGTGCGCCATGACCAATGTCTCAAAGAAGCTAAATCTCTCTTCTCAATCTTCTCTCACAGCTGTCGCTTTTCTTCTGTCTGCTTCGATGCCGCTGAGCGCGGCGGATCTGGGCTCGCGAGGAGATTATCGATCTGTTTCACCATCCTATTATTCGCCTCAGCCCGTCTCCTCTTGGGGTGGATTTTATGGAGGCATTATGGCAAGTGCCGGCCTCTCACGCCTCAATCACGGACAGAATGGCACATTTGGTCAGCTCGCGGGCGGATCCATTGGCCTATCGGCTGGCTATCAGCTGCAATCGAATCAATTTGTGCTGGGTGGAGAGGCTACTTATCTGTGGTCCAACATCAGCCATTTTCAGTCTTTGACGTCTGCCATTATCACCCATGCGCAAATTGATGGGATTGGTTTGATCCGTGGGCGAGCGGGCTATGCTTTTGATCGCTTGCTGGCTTATGGCAGCCTTGGTTATGCGGGCGGTAATCTCAAAGCCTCGCTCTATGATGCGGGTCAGCCCGCTTGGATGGGCGGGCCTTATTATACAGAAGATCGCTGGCGCAATGGCATTACCGCCGGCGTGGGACTCGAGTTTGCAATTAATGATCATGTGTCGGCGCGCGCTGAATATATTTACGCCAATTTACGCGCGCGCAGTATTTTTTCCGGCGCCCATGCAGGGACGACGGGAGCTGACATATCCCTTGTGAATATGGGGCTGCATTATCGCTTCTGAGCTTTGGCATTGGCTGGGCGGAGAGATGACTTAGCTCAGCCAATCCTTCTGCAAATAGATAAAAAGCGGGCTTTTCTAAAAGTATCAGATCAACCAGATCACAAAGTCGGCCTGCAGAGTGCTGCAAAGGTAAGATTGAG
>CAIVAX010000425.1 GCA_903903935.1 uncultured Hyphomicrobiales bacterium
ATTCGGGTTGGAATAAGGCACCGCAGGCACTTCGATCAGCTCCGCTCCCTGCAGGCGTAGCATATCCTTTTTTTCCTGTGATTGCGTATCGGGAATCACAATCACCGTGCGATAGCCCAGCGCATTGGCGACCAAAGCCAGACCGATTCCCGTATTTCCCGCCGTGCCCTCCACAATAATGCCGCCGGGCTGGAGCTGACCCTCGGCAATGGCATGCTGCACGATGGATAAAGCGGCGCGATCCTTCACCGAGCCACCGGGGTTCATGAATTCTGCTTTGCCCAAAATGGTGCAGCCGGTCAGCTCAGAGGCTTTTCTGAGCTTTATCAGAGGTGTATTACCTATGGCCTGGGTCACATCTGTGGCGATATGCATGGGTCAGATCCCTATTCCTCACCCAGCTATATTGTCACACAAGGCCGGGGGCAACCAGCAACCAAAGGTGATCAGCCCACAAAGGGGAGGGGTCAGCACAGCGCCCGTGACCGGAAAAGGTGTTTGTGTTGATCCAAACTCTTGACGCCACCGTAAGATAAGACATGATTGCTGACGTGGTCTGACATTGGGCTATTGGGCCCATCCCCGCTGTGCCGGGATTATGATGGACATATGTGAATGCTGAACTCAAACCGTCTTGAGAGCCAATCTTCAGCTCTTGATGAGCTTTTAGCTCGCTATGCCCTCGGCAATCTTGATCCTGCTTTGCATGTTCTGGTCGCAGCCCATCTTCAGCTGAAGCCAGAAAATCGCCTGTTTGTCGCCAGTCTCGAAGAGATCGAGGGTCGTGCCATTGAGCAAACCCCCGGTGTAGCTTTTACCTCGCGGGATCGGGTTTTGGAGCGGATTTTTGCCATTCCAGAATCTCCGCGCAGCTCATCTGTTCCACGCCTTGCCCCCTCTGGTCTTCCCCGCGCATTGAGCCGTTATACCGGCATGGAGCTAAACTCCGTCCCTTGGCGCAATCGTCTGCCCGGCGTCAAAGAATATGTCGTTGAGAATATCGATGGCCGATCCTCTTCATTGCTGCTGATTTCAGCCGGCCGCGCAATTCCCTCCCATACGCATGAGGGAACTGAAACCACGCTCGTTCTCGAAGGGGCTTTCTCTGACATCAGCGGCCAATATAGCCGTGGGGATATCGCCTTTGCTGATGCCGAGATTGATCACAAGCCAATTGTCAATCGCAGTGCCGATTGTTTGTGCTTTGCCGTCACCGAAGGGCAATTGCATCTCACTGGACCCTTTGGCCGCTTGGTCGATCGTTTCTTTGGCCCCGGTCGTTCCAACTAATGTACCGCGCCCGTCCAGCTGACGGTTGTGTCTGGATCACGGGCGCCAGCTCCGGCATTGGCCGCGGCGTCGCTCTTGAGCTTGCAAAGCGCGGTTACACAGTCATCGCCAGCGCGCGCCGCGCCGATGAACTCAACGCTGTGTGCGAAGAGGCCAAAGGCCTATCTGGCCGCATTTTTGCCGAGCCCTGTGACATTACCCACCGGGACGAGATCCAAACTCTGGTCGAGCGCATCACTCAAAATCATGGCCCCATAGCTTTGGCCTTTTTAAATGCGGGCACCTTTTTCAAGGATCGGCCGGGCGAATTTGGCGGCGATGGCTTTCGCAAAACCTTTGTTCTCAATGTTGATGGCTCGATCAATTGTCTGGGCCCCGTGATTAGCGCCATGGCGGCGCAGGGGCGCGGACAAATTGCGGTCAATGCCTCGCTGGCAGGCTATGGCGGCATGCCAAGATCGATTGCTTATTCTGCCTCGAAAGCCGCCTTGATTGTGATGTGCGAGGCTTTGAAATTCGATCTCGATAAGCGCGGCCTGACTTTGCAGATCGTCAATCCGGGCTTTGTTAAAACGCCGCTCACAGACAATAATGATTTTCCAATGCCGTTTCTGATCGAATTGGATGATGCCGCACGGCGCATTTGTGATGGCTTTGAGACCGCAGGCTTTGAGATTTGCTTTCCGCGCCCGCTTGTTTGGCCGTTAAAGCTGATCAATCTCTTGCCTTACAGTCTCTATTTCCCGCTGATGCGCTGGATCACCAAAGGCGGCTGAGCGGCTCAAGCTTCTTTAATGCTCAGCTGCGGGCAAACACCATTTGCCTCACATCAATCGTACCAGAGCGAAATCCTGCTTCGCTGTAGGACAGATAATAATTCCACATGCGGCGGAAGCGTTCATCAAAGCCCATTGTCGTCAATTGCGGCCAGGCCTTGGCAAAATCCTCGCGCCATTGCTTGAGCGTTGCGGCATAATCAAGCCCGAAGATTTTTTCACTTGTCATCTGCAAGCCATATTGCGTGCCCAGCTTTTGCATAATGGCTCCGGTGGGCAACATGCCGCCGGGGAAAATATAGCGTCGAATGAAATCCAATTCTCGGCGGTAATGATCAAACAAGCTCTCGTCGATGGTGATCACCTGCAAACCGGCTAAACCGCCCGGCTTGAGACGATTATGCAATTGCTTGAAATAGGCAGGCCAATATTCCTCACCCACCGCCTCGAACATTTCAATTGAGGCAATGCGATCAAACAGGCCATTCTCGTCACGATAGTCTTGGAGTTTAATTTCAACTTTTTCAGTAAGCCCCGATTCAAAAATGCGCCGACGCGCAAAATCAAATTGCTCCTGACTAATGGTGAGACCTGTGACGCGGCAGCCAATCTCCTTAGCGGCAAATTCTGCAAAGCCACCCCAGCCGCAACCTATCTCCAGCACATTATGATCAGGCGCCAATTGGGTAGTTTGGGCCAGATGCAAATATTTCTGCTTTTGCGCTTGTTCTAGATCGTGCGAATGATCCGTATTGAGCGCAGAGGAATAGGTCATCGTGGGATCAAGCCAGGTCTGATAAAATCGATTGCCCAGATCATAATGCTCATGAATATTGCGCTTGGATCCTGTCTTCGTATTGCGCCTCAGCCAATGGCGCATCATTTGCAAAAAGCGCAAAATCGGCTTGCCTTCCATCAACCGCAACATGACCGATTGATTGGAGCAGAACAATTGCAAAAAGGCGGTGAGATCGGGCGTCTCCCATTGGCCTTGCAAATAGGCCTCGGCAATGCCGATGTCGCCGCCCTTGGCCAATTGGCTGGCAAAGCCCAGATCATGAATAATCATGCTGGCTTTAGGGCCGCTCTGGCCCGTATCAAAATTAAAATGGCGGCCATCGGGCATATGCATCTCAAGCTGGCCCAGTTCCAAATAGCCAACCATGCGCAAGGCTTGGCGGACTGCAAAAGGATAATCGCTCAAGGCTGCTTCGAAGTCTTTAGGGCTAAGAACGCGTTTGGCCTGGTGCGGAGCGGAGAGAGAGACTTGCATCGGTGACTCGTGAACTCTGGGCGGTTAAATGGAGATGTGAGGGAATTCAAACAAGGCCAATCAGGGGTCTGATTGAATGCTCGCCCGTGTTCTGGGTGCATGATGAGCATAATATTTGGCACCTTTGAGCCACAGGCGCAAGGCTTCCCAATGAATGGCCAAGACCACTTTGAAGGACAGCAGGGGAATGGCCATAAAGCACATTAAGCTGGTCCAGAAAGTTAAAGGCAGACGCTCGGCTGAAAAATTAGCCGAGAGGATAGGCCCTGTGGGATCTCGTTCGAGAATGCGTAAGCGCAAATGCTCATCGGGGGGGAGTAACCGAAAACGATAGCGCATCGTCATGTCAAGGAAGGGGGAGACATAGAAGGCCTTATCACACTCCTGCCGGATCTCACGACCATGCGCCACATGCTGGGCACGAACGGGAATGACATAGGAGTGAATATCACCAAATGTATTGCGCACTTCATAGATGAGGGCAGAGACGTGACCCTCATCATCTAGACAATAATAGATCGAGAGCGGATTGAAGACAAACCCAAACAAGCGAGGATAGCACAACAGCTTGATCCGTGCCGGCATGCTGGTCAGACCAGCTTGTGTGAGCAATCTTTCTGCATGAGCGCGCAGCGATGATCCATCCTGATCGCCATGATCAGAGGGATAAAAGGACAGCAGATTAAAGCGTCCAATCGAAAAGATTGCTGATTGTGTGTTGGCTTCCTGCAGCATGTCGAGATCGATAAACAGCGAGAACACGCGATAGGTGAAGCGATGCGTAAAGGGTTTCATGCGCGCATGCATCACCCAACCACGATAGAATACGGCGGCAGATTTTCTACTCGATCCAACATCATCTGTCAGCAGTGTAGTTCTACGCATCGGCGTCTCGAGTGAGAGGTGAGGCAGATTCACTGTGTGGTAAGTGATCCAGAAAGTCTATCCCCGCGCCCAGCGCTTGCGCCACACTCAGGCCCGAGCGCAATCCATCTTCATGAAAGCCATGGCCCGTCCATGCTCCGCAATACCAGATGCGATCTTGGCCTTGAATGGTGGCCAATTCTTTCTGTGCCTTCAAAGCGCCTGCATCATATTGCGGATGGGCATAGGTAAAGTGTCCAAAAGTGAGCGAGGCATCAGGTTCAAAGGGCGGATTGAGCGAGACCAGAATAGGGGTTTTTACCTCCAGTCTCTGCAGCATATTCATCCAATAGGTGACAGCGGCCTTTTTGTCGGTGCTCTCACCTTCGCGCAAGAAATTCCATGCGGCCCATGCCGCCGTGCGTCTTGGCATTAAGCGTGTGTCGCAATGCAAATAGACCTCATTATCAGCGGTTGTACAGGCGCCCAAAATTTGGCGCTCTTGCTCCGTGGGTGCCGTGAGCATGGCAAGGGATTGCGGCGCATGGCTTGCCATCACCACATGATCAAAGCTTTCTTCATGGCCTTTGCTATCGCGCACACAAACGCCATCTGGCTTGCGTGTAATCTGGGTCACTTCTGCGCCAAGGCGTATCTGATCGCGATAAGCAGAAGTGATTGCAGCGACATACACACGGCTGGCACCTTGCACTGTGCGCCACCGCGGCCTTTGCCATTCCAGCAAGCGGTGATTATCGAAGAAGGATAAAAAGCTTTGAGCGGGAAATTCCAACATTTTGGCAGGCGAGGTGGACCAGATCGCCGCGCCCATAGGCACGAGATAATCATCGCGCAAACGTTTGCCATAGGGCAGGCGATCCAGATAATCGCCCAGCGAGAGATCTTCGGCAAGGCCGGCTTTCAAATCAGCTTTGGCGCGCGTTTGAAACAGCAAAACCTGCGTCAACATGGTGAGATAGGACGGCGAAACAATATTGCGCTTTTGCGCAAACAAACCGCTCACCACATTCACGCCATCACGGCCGCACCATTCAAATGCGCCCCGATCAGCTGACACAGAAAAGCTCATCTCTGACTCTTTCGTCTGTACGCCAAGATGATCAAACAACTTTGTCAGCAAAGGATAGTTCAATTCGTTATAAACGATAAAGCCCGTATCAACCGCAATGGTTTTGCCTTCAACCGCAATATCAACCGTTGCCGAATGGCCGCCGTGGCGGTTCTCACGTTCATAAACGATGATCTCATGTCCAGCTTTATGCAGAGCCAATGCGGCCCCATTGCCAGCAATGCCCGTCCCGATAATGGCTATTTTCATTGAAGCTACAGATCCAGTCTTGGGTTGCGACTTATTCTATTGTTTTAAACTTGCAAAAGCCGCAAGGGCGCGATCACGGGCCTGGCCATGATCGATGATCGGGGCCGGATAGCTCTTGCCTAGCTTAATCCCCGCCGTTTTCAAGACATCTTCGGGCGCATCCCAAGGGTGATGGATCCATTTTGAGGCCAAGGAGCCCAGTTCAGGCACATAACGGCGAACATAAAGGCCATCGGGATCGAATTTCTCGCCCTGAATGATCGGGTTGAAAATACGAAAATAAGGCGCCGCATCAGCTCCCGAGCCCGCCACCCATTGCCAACTGGCCGGATTGCTCGCTGGATCGGCATCACACAAAGTATCCCAGAACCAGTCTTCGCCCTCCCGCCAGTTGATCATCAAATGTTTGATCAAGAAGGAGGCGACAATCATCCGCACGCGATTATGCATGGTGCCCGTCTGCCAAAGCTCGCGCATGCCTGCATCCACGATGGGATAGCCTGTTTGCCCTTTGTGCCAAAGCGAAAGGGTTTTCTTATTCGCCTTGCCCCAAGGGAAATCATCAAAGCGCGGTTGAAAATTATCCTCGCGCAATTTGGGAAAATGATAGAGCAGATGATAGGAAAATTCACGCCAGCCAATCTCAGCGACGAATTTATCGACATTGCGTGGAGCAATCGATCCTGCCATTCCCGCATGGCGCGCCGCCCACAGGATTTGCTTGGGTGAAATCTCGCCAAAGCGCAAATGGGGAGACAGGCGCGAAGTGGAATCGCGATCAGCCCGATCACGCTCCTCGGCATAATGGGCCAGCCCCTCTTCGAGGAATTGTGAGAGACGGGCGCGCGCTCCTGCTTCGCCCACGTTCCAAGACTTGCGCAATCCGCCCGCCCAATCGGGCTTGGTCGGCAGAAGCTTGAGGGAGGCCAAGGACTGGGTCTTGCCAAAGGCTGCGTCCCAATCAAGACCATTTAATATTGTGGGTGCCTTGAGCGGCGCTTCGCCATCACCAAGGGCCAGAGCCGCGCGCCAAAAGGGTGTGAAGACTTTGAACGGGCCGCCCGCCTTGGTTTGCAACTCCCAAGGCTCAAACAATAATTGCCCTTTAAAGCTCTCGGCACTGACGCCCTGCTGTTTGAGCAGAGTTTTGATCTTGCTATCGAGCGCGATCTCAGCCGCGCCATAGCGCCGGGTCCAGACGACCTGATCCGCGCCCACGGCTTTTGCCAGTTGCGGAATGATCTCATCGCTGGCGCCTTTCAACAGGTCTAAGCGGGCGCCAATCTTGCTCAGGCTGGCAGCCAATTGTTCCAGCGAATGATGCAACCACCAGCGCGAGGCCCCGCCTAGTGGTCTTAATCCAGTACTGACCTCATCCAACACATAAACACATAGGACTGGCCCACCATGCGCCTTGGCAGCGGCAAGCGCCGGTTGGTCGGCCAGACGCAAATCATCCCTGAACCAGACAATGATAGGCTTTTGGGCGGGACAAACCATGTGCGCAAGGGCTCCAAATGCAAAACACTGTGTTTGCAGTTATTATACGCTCAAAATGTCGGCTTGGATGTGGGTGCGAAGATCGGCCTTTTGTTCCCATTCTGTCGATTTTGGTTTACCTGATCCCCCATGCATGCGAAGGGCAGATCAGATAGGAAAGACGAGCCCTGAGGTACTCGCTCAGGTCAAAGGGGGGATTGGATATGTCAACACCAAGTAAAACACTGGCTGCAGTCATGGTGGATGTGCGCAAGACCGAATTGCGCGAGATTGCCATCCCCGACATTCCCTCCGATGCTGGCCTGTTGCGCATGGCTGTGAATGGCATTTGCAGCTCAGATTGGAATATGTATCAGGACATGCGCCGCGGCACCCGCATTTTGGGCCATGAAATGGTCGGCACGATTGAGAAGATCGGCGATGCCGCCAAATATCGCTGGGGCGTGAAAGAAGGCGATCTGGTCGCGCTTGAAGAATATCTCCCCTGTGGTCATTGCGAATATTGCCGCTCGGGTGAAATTCGCTCCTGCTTGCAAACCGACCAGACTTTGCCTGGCTCCATCCGCTTTGGCTCCACATCGGTGGATGTCGCCCCCGGTCTGTGGGGCGGCTATAGTCAATTCGCCTACATGCATCCGCGCACCATCGTCCATAAAGTGCCCGAAGGTGTTGAACCGCGCATTGCGGCCATGTGCTTGCCCATCGGCAATGGCTTCCAATGGATGTATTATGATGGCGGGGCAGGGCCGGGCAAAGTCGTCGTGATTCAGGGCCCCGGCCAGCAGGGTCTGGGTGGCGTGATTGCAGCCAAAACCGCCGGCGCGGAAATGATCATCGTCACCGGCCTCTCGCGTGATGAAAAGCGCTTCGAGCTGGCCAAGGCTTTAGGTGCTGATCACACCATTGCCGTTGATCAGGAAGATTTGGGCGTTGCTGTTGCCCGCCTCACCGGCGGCCATATGGCCGATATTGTGCTCGATACAAGCGGCTTGGGTCCCAAGAACCTCAATCCCTCGCTCTATCTCTTGCGCAAGCGCGGCACATTGCTGTTTGTCTCGCGCGCCGGCTTTGCCGAGCAATTTGATGCCGAGCGCATGATTGTTTATCAGCTCACCCTCAAGGGTCTGCGCGGCCATAGCTATAATGCGGTGGAAACCGCCTTGCGTCTGATGGCGAGCAAGCGCTTGCCTCTGCATCTGATGTCCACCCATTTGCTGGGCCTCAAAGATGTGAATGAGGCTTTGTTCATGGTCGGCGGTCAGACAGATGAGCGCCCGATTCACATCTCCATTGATCCTTGGAAATAAGATGGGCGTTCTGCGCATTCAGCCCAACGAGGAAGATCAGGTCATTTCCTGTTCCTGCTGTGCGGGCATGCCGGGCGTGCGCGGATTTGTCTATGAGGATGAACAAGCGCTGGCGGTTTATTTTGCTGAGCCCAGTGGCATGATCAATTATCCCATGCTGCGGCTGGGTCTGGTGGTTGGCCGCTGGGAAGGCAATACTTTGGCCAGTGATCGTCTGGCTTTGGCTTTGTCCTGCCGACCCGGGCCCGTGCTGGAATGGATAGATCCTTATCTCCCAACTTTTCCCGAATTATCTTTTCTGGGTGAAAAGCTGATGGCCAAAGAGGCCAGCCAGCATGCGCAGGCGGCGCATTTCCAGACCATAGCCAAAGCCATAATTGCTGAAGATCCTCGGCTTGAGGAAATGCGCACCAATAAAAAGCCCCGTCATCGTGTGTTTGTTGCCGATGGGCCCTTGGGGTCGCAAACGTGAGTTCAGTCTCACCTCAGACAGGCTATTATAATCGGCTTTATTACCCATTCCTGCTGCATGTCGTCATTCTGCAAGCTGTGATTGCGCTAGCACGTGTGGCGACAACCTATCGCGCGATTGAGCTTGATCTGCCGGTCTATTGGCTTGGCATTATCACCGGCAGTTTTGCCTTGCTGCCCGTCTTCCTGGCTGTGCCCTTGGGGCGTTGGCTGGATCGGGGCCTTGATGCGCAAATCATTTGGCTTGGCACAACGGCCATTCTCACGGGCTGTTTGGCGCTGCTGGGTCTGGCGCATTCTGTGCTGCCGATTTTGCTGGCGACCCTTCTCATCGGTGTGGGGCATTTATGCATTATGGCTGGCCATCAGACCTTTGCCATGCGCTGCGGCCCAGCGCAGTTACGCGACAATATCTTCGGAACCTATATGGTGGCGATTGCTGTGGGGCAGGGCATGGGTCCACTTTTCGTCTGGTGGGTGGCCAATGGCCAAGCGGTGGCGCCCTCGCAGCCTCTGTTCCTCTTGAGTGTGCTGGCCAGTGCACTGGCCCTCATCCTGTGCCTGCTCCTTCCCATAGCTAAGCCCACGCAGATCCGCGCACAGGAGGGCCAGCGCGTGCCGTTGAAAAGCCTGCTGGCGCTGCATGGCTTTGTGCCGACCATGCTGGCCAGCGTGATGACGGTGACCTCGCTTGATCTTTTGGTTGTGTATCTGCCGCTGCTTGGCCTTGATCGCAATATTGATGCAGGCACGATCGGCATTCTGCTCGCGCTGCGCTCTGGGGCCTCGATGGTCTCGCGCCTCTTCTTTGCTATTCTGCTGACATTGCTCGGCCGCATGCCTTTGATGATCATCTGCCTCATGATCTCTGCTGTGGCCTTTTGTCTCTTGGTTGTGCCCGGACCCGTCTGGCTGGTTGGCTTGTCCACAATTCTGATCGGTCTGGGTCTGGGCATTGCCGCAACGCTCTCGCTCTCCAGCGTGGTCGAGCTGGCCCCCAAAGAGGCACGCGGCACAGCCGTGACCTTGCGGATTACAGGCAATCGCGTGGGACAAGTCACTTTGCCCATGCTGGGCGGCGCTCTGGCCGCGGCCTTAGGCGCAGGGGGCATTTTGGCAACGATTGGTGTTGCCATTGGAATCAGCGGATTTGCTGTCTGGTCGAGTTATCTGCACCGCCCAAAGCGCTAGAGAGCGCTGCGGCCCTGCATCCAATACCATCAATGTTTAGAAGAAGTGGCTCCCCGAGCTGGACTCGAACCAGCGACCATTCGATTAACAGTCGAATGCTCTACCAACTGAGCTATCGGGGAATAGGTCTTTGGTGTAGCGCGTATAGCAGTGACGCGGCGGCTTGCAAAGATAGTTTTTGGATTTTGTCAAAATTGTTTGGTGCAATCGGGGGGTAATGCTTGCCCACCGTCGTTCTGGTTGCTATTGACCTTGACCCGATCCAAACCGGATCGTCTGAGGCCTCGTGGCGGAGTGGCTACGCAGAGGACTGCAAATCCTTGTACGGGGGTTCGATTCCCTCCGAGGCCTCCATATTTATCTGATTTTGATCAGATTTCTCTAGCGCACCGTCACCACTGCGCCAGTCTCATTTTGAGACAGGTGCTCAACGCCTTTGACTAGGTTAACCCCACATCAAAAAAGATGACTCAGGCCCGCAGGATGTCCTGTTGAATGCTCAGCGCTTTGCGCGAGATTAAGGGATCACTTGAGCCTGATCAGCTCAACTCTGGCTTCGCACAGTGAGGCGTATGGCCAAGCTAGAAAGGCTCAAGCTCTCGTGAGTCGGTCCAGTCTTCAACTTTTAGCTAGCCGCCAGAATCTCTAGTCCTGATCCATGCCGCCAGTGGCCAAAAATTTCTCTAACCAATGAATGTCGTAAATGCCGTTCTGAATATCGGCATTGCGCACCAAAGTGCGGAACAAGGGCAGAGTGGTTTCAATGCCATCGACGATGAATTCATCGAGCGTGCGACGCAGTCGCATTAAGGCTTCATTGCGATTGCGTCCATGCACAATCAGCTTGCCGACCAGCGAGTCATAATAGGGCGGAATAGTATAGCCCTGATAGACAGCCGAATCGACGCGCACGCCCAAACCACCGGGGGGATGATAATAAGAAATCCGGCCCGGCGAGGGACGG
>CAIVAX010000426.1 GCA_903903935.1 uncultured Hyphomicrobiales bacterium
ATGCCAGAGATCATAAAAATGCTGACCACAGCCAAGGCCCACATCATGGGCATGGTCACCAAATCTTTCAGACTGAGACCACCTGCTGCAATTGCATGTCCCAAAGTGTAATTGGTAATGGCGGAAAAGGAGAACCAAGCAATGGCCAAAGCAAGGCCAGGCTCGCCAAAGGCAAAGAGCATGAGTGGCAGGCCCATATTGCCGCCATTCGACCAGACCAGCACAGGCAGATAGGTTGAGACGCGCAAACCCTGCACCCGCACAAACAGCCAGCCCAGAGCCATAGATGTGCCCATGCACAATGCCGCGCCCAGCGCCATTTGACCCAGAGTTGTTGGATTGAGTTTGGACGACAGCAGACTATCGAGCACCAGAGCGGGCGTGGCCAAATTATTGACCAGAAGACTCACAAAAGAGGCTTCGTAAGTATCGCCGCGTTTGGCCCAGACATAACCAATCAACGCCAGCACAAACACCGGCGCCACAACATCGATCAGAATCCAAAACAGTGCCATCCTGCCTCCTTGGCAGAAGTCCTACGCCGCCTGAGGCAGAGCGACAAGATGGATCTTGCAGGTTCAATCACAGGTTCAAACAATTGTCGGCGGCGATCCTCGCTGCCGCGGTTTGATCCTGCTAGAGAAGCACCATGCGGCAGGGATCACCGGCGCGCGCTGCTGGCGCATGGGGCGCTCGTATCAACAGGGCTTGCGAGGCGGCTAGAGTGCGCAACATAGACGAGTCTTGACGACCAAACGGAGTGACTATGGGCAGGCCCTGCTGTTGGGGAGCAAGGCTGGCGCGCAGATAATCTTGGCGGCTATCATTGGGGCCAAGATCCACGCCCAGAATGCCCGCAACAGAGGGATCCTCGCCTGCTGTGCGATCACCACTGAGCGCACGCACCAGCGGCACTAAAAACAAAACCGCACAGACAATCGCCGAGACAGGATTGCCCGGCAGACCGAGAATTTGCATCTCGCCCATGCGCCCATGCATTAAAGGCTTTCCCGGGCGCATGGCAATTTTCCAAAATCCAAGCTCCATGCCTTCGCGCTTTAACGCGGTCTGCACAAGATCATGATCGCCCACTGAGGCACCGCCCAGAGTGACCAGCACATCAACGCCCGCTGCGCGGGCGCGGGCAAAGGCCTGCTGCAAATCTTCATAGCGATCACCCGCTATGCCAAGATCAAGAACATCGGCGCCAGCAGCCTTGGCATAGGCTGCAACAGCAAAACTATTGGAGGCCACGATCTGATCGGGTCCGGGCTCTTGGCCCGGGGCCACCAATTCATCCCCCGTGGCGAGAATGGCAATTTTGGGCCTGACATGCACGGGCAGATGCGCATGATTCATTGCCGCGGCCAAAGCCAGATCGGGCGCGTTTAAACAATGCCCCTGTGAGAGCAGAGCATCACCGCGGACAAAATCAAGACCGGCTTTGCGAATATTGCGGCCCAAAGCCTCCGCCTCATTGATGATCACACAAGAGTCATCCGCACTGGTGTTCTCTTGAATGATCACTGTATCGGCGCCTTGCGGCACAGGCGCGCCGGTGAAAATGCGCACGGCTTGGCCAGCCTCAATGCGCCCAGCAAAGCCATGGCCTGCTGCACTGGCGCCAATCAAAGCAAGACGCGCTGGCAATGTGCTCACATCGGCATGACGCAGCGCATATCCATCCATAGCCGAGACATCAATGGGGGGCTGCGTGCGGCGAGCTGCAAGATCGCTGGCGAGCACACGCCCGAACGCCTGCGCCAATGGCACAGACTCACTGGGCGTGACACCCTTTATGCTGGCCAGAATAGCCTGCAAAGCATCAGCGACGGGAAGCAGCGGCGAAGGGCTCATCTCAAGCCTGATCCCTGATCCCTGA
>CAIVAX010000427.1 GCA_903903935.1 uncultured Hyphomicrobiales bacterium
AATTGGTTCTCGATCGGTTCTTTAAATGGATTGAGAGACATCACCCCCATATTGTCGCCGTGCAAATCCCCATGCTGCCTGCCGAAAGCAATACAGCACTCGCCTTCGAAGCCTATAGCCAGCACATGGGTCTTGAACACAAAGCACTGACACGATTTCAACGCGCTATTCTTTCAGCCGGACGATCCTTTGATGAAGTGCTTCCCACAGCCTCAAAAGCCAAGCATATTCGTAATTGGGCGAGGCAGTCGCGTCAGCTCGAACAATTGGGCACGGTGACTTATGAGATTGCCACCACACCGCATGATGTTCGCCAGAGCATATAAGACTTCATGCAATTGGAAGCCAGCGGCTGGAAGGGCGATCAGCGCACAGCTTTAATTGCCAAGGCATCTCTAGCAACTTTCGCCCGCACTATGGCACGCCTGCTCGCTCACGAGCGACAATTTGCGATACATGCGCTCAAACTCAATGGCAAACCCATTGCGATGGGCAGTGTGTTGATCAGCGAAGATCAGGCCTGCTTTTGGAAGATTGCCTATGACGAAGACTTTGCCTCTTATTCGCCCGGCATTCAATTTGTGTTGGCGTTCAGCAAACATCAAACAGCGCAAGCAGATATTGCCCTGACCGATTCCTGCGCGATCCCCAATCATCCCATGATTGATCGTTTGTGGCCTGAACGTCAGAATATGGTGGATCTGATGATTGCGCTGACACCCCGTCACAATGGTGCTTTTAATCGGGCTTATGCGCGCGCAATCATGGTTCACTCCATGCGTGAAATCGCAAAGAAAGCCTATTACCGACTTATGGGCAGAAAAGTGAGCTAAGGCTCAAGCCAGAGATCAGGCGCGTTGAAAAGGCTTAATGGCCCAGAACGCGCTTAACCTCGCCAAGCTGGGCCAATTTATCGCGCGCCGCCGTCTTGCTCTCTTCGGAGCGGGCGTCGGCGAGATCTTCCTCAGCCGCTTTGATCTGCGCCTCAATCTGCGCCAAATCAACTTGCTCAACGGGAATGGCTTCTTCAGCCAGGATGACAAGTCCCTTATCGGACACATCAACAAAGCCGCCACGCACAAACAGGCGCTGCGATTTTGTTGCTGTTTCTGAGACCGTCACAATGCCTGCACGCAGGGTGGAAATCACCGGTGCGTGATCTTTTAGCACAGCAAATTCGCCTTCAGTGCCGGGCACGACGACCTGCTCGACAGAGCCGGAGAACAGCAGCTTCTCCGGCGAGACGAGTTCAAAATGAAATGCGGCCATCGCTAATCCCCCTCAGCCCTGATCAGGCAGCTTCAGCTGCCAGCTTCTTGGCCTTTTCAACCGCTTCTTCAATGGTGCCGACCATATAGAAAGCAGCCTCGGGCAGATGATCATATTTGCCTTCGACCAGACCCTTAAAGCCCTTGATCGTATCCGCAAGCGAAACCAATTTGCCAGGCGAGCCTGTGAACACTTCGGCCACATGGAACGGCTGGCTCAGGAAGCGCTCAATCTTACGGGCGCGTGTCACAACCAGCTTATCTTCTTCGGACAATTCATCCATGCCCAGAATGGCGATAATGTCCTGCAAGGACTTATAGCGCTGCAAAGTCTGCTGCACCTGACGAGCAACGCCATAATGCTCTTCACCAACGATGAGCGGGGACAACATGCGCGAGGTTGAATCGAGCGGATCCACAGCCGGATAAATGCCCTTTTCCGCAATCGAGCGCGACAACACGGTCGTCGCATCCAAATGGGCGAAGGAGGTGGCAGGCGCCGGATCGGTCAAATCGTCGGCCGGCACGTAAATGGCCTGCACTGATGTGATCGATCCCTTGGTTGTTGTGGTAATGCGCTCTTGCAGCGCGCCCATATCGGTCGCCAGAGTGGGCTGATAACCCACGGCAGAAGGAATACGACCCAGCAGAGCCGACACTTCCGAGCCAGCCTGTGTGAAGCGGAAAATATTATCGACGAAGAACAACACGTCCTGACCCTTATCGCGGAAATCTTCCGCAACAGTCAGGCCGGTGAGAGCCACACGGGCGCGCGCACCCGGAGGCTCATTCATCTGGCCATAGACAAGGGCGCATTTGGAACCCGCGCCGCCACCCTTCTGGTTGACGCCGCCTTCGATCATTTCATGGTACAGATCATTGCCTTCGCGTGTGCGCTCGCCCACGCCCGCAAACACCGAATACCCACCATGGGCCTTAGCGACGTTATTGATCAATTCCATGATCAACACTGTCTTGCCGACGCCCGCGCCGCCGAACAAACCAATCTTACCGCCCTTGGCGTAAGGAGCCAGAAGATCGACAACCTTAATGCCGGTCTCGAGGATCTGCGCTTCAGTCGCCTGTTCGGCATAGCTGGGCGCTTCCTGATGGATGGCGCGACGTCCGGCCGTAACAATGGGGCCAGCTTCATCAACCGGCTCGCCAATCACATTCATGATGCGGCCAAGGCATTCATCGCCAACCGGCACTGAAATGGGAGCGCCTGTGTCGAAGACATCCTGACCACGCACCAGACCCTCGGATGTGTCCATCGAGATGCAGCGCACGGAGGATTCACCCAAATGCTGGGCGACTTCCAGAACCAGGCGATTGCCTTGGTTGGTTGTCTCCAGAGCATTGAGAATTTCCGGCAAATGTCCGTCGAACTTCACGTCCACGACGGCGCCGATGACCTGG
>CAIVAX010000428.1 GCA_903903935.1 uncultured Hyphomicrobiales bacterium
CATTTCACGACCCGCCAGAACATTCAATATAACTGGCCCAAACTGGTGGATGTACCCGACCTGCTGGATGATCTTGCCAGTGTCGAAATGCACGCCATCCAGACCAGCGGCAATTGCGTGCGCAATGTCACCGCCGATCATTTTGCTGGCGCTGCGGCTGATGAATTTGAAGATCCCCGCCCCTATGCGGAAATTTTGCGCCAATGGTCGTCGATCCATCCTGAGTTTTCATTCCTGCCGCGCAAGTTTAAAATCGCTGTCACTGGCGCCACAACAGATCGTGCCGCCATTCAAGTGCATGATATTGGCTTGCAGATTGTGCGCAATGACAAGGGCGAACTTGGCTTTGCCGTCTATGTGGGAGGTGGCCAAGGCCGCACACCCATGGTCGCTAAAAAGATCCGCGACTTCCTGCCGCTTGCTGATCTGCTCGCTTATTGTGAGGCAATTGTCCGCGTCTATAATCTCGAGGGACGCCGCGACAATAAATACAAAGCCCGCATAAAAATCCTCGTGCATGAAAAGGGCCTTGAGTCCATGCGCGCCGCTGTCGAAGCCGAGTTTGCCGAGCGCAATGATCAACGCTTGCGCCTGCCGCAAGCTGAGATTGATCGCATACACGTTTATTTCGCGCCGCCCAATGTGACAGCGCGCCCAGCCCATTCGCAAATCTTCGACAAGCGCCGTTTAACGGATGCGAAATTCAGCGCCTTTGTGAGCAGCAATGTCGCAGCGCATAAACTGCCCGGCTATGGCATTGTCACCATTTCGCTCAAGCCGATTGGTAAAATTCCCGGCGATGCCACATCCGAGCAAATGGAGGTGGTTGCTGATCTGGCCGAAAAATATGGGCATGATGAAATCCGTGTCTCGCATGAGCAAAATCTGGTTCTGCCCTTTATCGCGCTCGATGATATCCCGCAGGTCTATGACATCCTGGCTCAACATGAGCTGGCCTGCGCCAATGCGGGACAAGTCAGCGATATCATTTCTTGCCCCGGCATGGATTATTGCTCGCTCGCTACGGCACGCTCCATTCCGGTGGCGCAACGCATTTCAGAGCATTTTGGCGATGGCCCAAAAGCCCAAGCCATTGGCCCGCTGAAGATCAAAATCTCTGGCTGCATCAATGCCTGCGGTCATCATCATGTCGGACATATCGGCATTCTTGGTCTTGAGCGCAAAGGTGTCGAGACCTATCAAATCACCCTTGGCGGCTCGGCAGATGAGACCTGCGCTGTGGGCGACATCACCGGCCCCGGCTTCTCTTATGAAGATGTCGTGGGGGCAGTGAACACAGTCGTTGAGACTTATATGGGCCTGCGCAAGGATCCGGCTGAAGATTTCCTCACCGCTTATCGCCGGGTCGGCATGGCCCCCTTTAAAGCTGCTCTTTATGAGAAAAACACTGGAGCTGATATCTGATGGCCCTCTATCAGAACGGACATTTTATCGAGGATAGCTGGAAGACCCTTGAGGCTGGCCAGGATATTCCTCCCTCGGGTCATGTGATCGTGCCGCTAGATTGGTGGCAGGCGCAACGCGGCGCCTTTACCGGCTCCAATGTGCCGATCGGTGTGCGCATTGAACCTGGCACCAAGATCGAAAACTTTGCGCAAGACATTCCGCGCTTAAGCGTCATCGCTCTCGCCTTTCCCAAATTTCAGGATGGCCGCGCCTTTTCCACCGCGCAATTATTGCGCGAGCGCTATGGCTTTAAGGGCGAATTGCGCGCGGTTGGCGATATTCTGCTCGATCAATTGCAAATGTTGGCGCGCTGCGGCTTTGATACATTCGAGATCAAGGACGGCCCCACTTTGCAAGCCTTGCAAGAGGGACGCGCCAAAAGCTTCACGCGCTTTTATCAACCCAGCCTTCTGCCAGAGGCTCCGGCCGGCACACGACCATGGTTGCGCCAGCCGGGCTGATCAGTCCGGCGGGTTTTACCAAACGCCTGTATTGGGCATGGACAGCCAAGGCTCTTGCGGCGGTAGCGGATCGCCGTCCTGCAGCAATTCGATCGAAATCGCATCGGGTGAGCGCACAAAGGCCATATGCCCATCGCGCGGCGGGCGGTTGATCGTCACTCCGCCCTTGTGCAAACGCGCGCAGAGCTCATAAATATTCTTCACCCGAAAGGCGAGATGGCCAAAATTGCGCCCACCCGTATAGACCTCGGGATCCCAATTATAGGTCAGCTCAAGCAATGGCGCATGGCGCTGGCGGGCCTGCTCTTCATCCTCAGGCGCAGATAAAAACACCAAAGTGAACCGGCCATTTTCGTGATCCACGCGCTGCGTTTCAACAAGGCCCAATAAATCGCGATAAAAATGCAAAGCCTGATCAAGATCACTGACCCGCACCATTGTATGAAGATAACGCAAGAGCCTCTCCTTCTGCCATTCGTTCAAGTGAACCCAGCCTAGCACAGAGTCTCCCCTGTGGTTACAAAACTCTGCACTAGGCAGCGCCTAAACTTGGCCGCACATGCGCCGCTTTCCTCGCAGCCTTGTTCGCGCTATCCAAGAGCCAGAACGGATCTTGATCATGACTGACGTTGCGCACCGCAAAGAACACGCTGCCCTTGCCTCCATCCTCGCCAGCTCATTGCTGACTTTGGGCAAGCTCGCCGCTGGTCTGTTGTCAGGCTCTTTGGCGCTGATCTCCGAGGCCGCGCATAGCCTGCTGGATACGGGCGCGACCATCATCACTTATTATGCGATCAAGGCAGCAGGGAGACCTGCCGATGATGAACATCATTATGGTCATGGCAAGATCGAGGCGGTGGCAGCTCTGGGCGAAACAGGCCTGCTCTTCGTATTGGCTGGCTTTGTGTTGGTGGAGGCTGTGAGCCGCCTCGGCGGCCATGCCAGCGAGCCGGTGGAGGCCAATGGGCTCACTTATGGCGTGCTCATCATCGCTATTTCAATTGATCTGGTGCGCTGGCTCTCGCTGAGAAAAATTGCCAAAGAGACCAATAGCGATGCGCTGGCCGCCGATGCGCTGCATTTCTCCTCCGATATGGTGGGCTCCATTCTCGTGCTCTTGGGCCTCATTGCCACGCAATTTGGCTTTCAACAGGGCGATACGCTGGCCGCCATTGGCGTTGCCCTCTTCATTGCCATTGCCGGCTATCGTCTGGGCCGCAAGACGATTGATACTCTGGTGGATGTCGCGCCACCGGGCATGGCCGACCATCTGCGCAAGATCATTTCTGATATTCCCCATGTGGTGGCAATTGACCAGATCCGCTTACGGCCTGCTGGCACTCACATCTTTGGTGAAATCGTCATTGCCGTGCCACGCACGCATCCATTGGAAAAAGTGCCTGCCATTAAAGAGGCCATCAGCGCGGCGCTGCTGCAAGCCTATCCAGAGCTCATCGCCACTGTAACCGCCAATCCGCGCGCTTTGGATGAAGAGACAATCATTGAACGCGTGCTTTTGATTGCCGCGCGGCGCGGCCTGCCTATTCATCATTTAACGATACAAGACATCAATGGCACCAAGTCCGTGAGTCTTGATCTTGAAATCGATGGGCGCCTCACGCATGGCGAGGCGCATGACACCGCCACGCATTTGGAAGCCGCGATCAGAGATGAAATCGGCATGGACATTGAAGTCGAGACTCATATCGAGCCGCTCGATCCTTCCGAGCGCGCGGGCACCAATGCCGATGCCAAGACGATAGACGAGATTCAAGCCTCCATCGCACGCCATGCGCAATCAGGCGCCATTCTCACTAATGTGCACGATGTGCGTGTGCGCGCCCATCCCTCGGGCTTGGTGGTGAATTATCATTGTTGGGTCGATCCCAACCTCAGCGTCGATGCCGTTCATTCCGCCGTCGATGCTGTTGATCGGCGGGTGCGGCGTGACTTTACGCACATCACCCGCATTGTCGGCCATGCCGAACCCCCGCAGCAAGAAGGCTAGACAGACTAGCCTGCTGATTTGCGCTCAATGGTCACTTCATTCATCGACCAGCCAAACAGATCGCCCTGATAGCCCGGCAGACGAAACTCACGCCCCTCGACCTTTGCTGCAATCTCTTTGGCTTGTGCGGCCGCTGACTCATTGGTCGAGGATGCTGCAATTGTAAACCAGCTATCCCCCACTTCGCCAATCAGCGTGAGCTCTAGACGCAGACCTTGCCGGGTCTGCGCACTCAACTTGCGCGGCTGCTCTGACTTCGTTTGCGTGGCTTTGCGCACATCTTGAAAGTCGAGACTTTCGATCAGGCTGATAACGCGCGAGAGATTGGAGGGATCGACCTCACGTGCCTCTGGCACATTGGTCAATTCCAATTCTTTACCCGCCTCGGTTGAGACCAAAGTTATGGCATCCCGCCCGCCACCCAGAAGTTCAATCTTGGCAATCGCCTCGCGATCAACCTTGGCAAGATTGGAATCAAACCAATCGGCTTTCATCGAGGCCATCTTCACCTCGCCGCGCAGCAGATAGGATTGCGCCGCATCAAAGAGCTTTGCATAAGTGCCGCCCTGCGGGCCACCAACTGACGCATCGCGATTGCCAACCAGAACAGAAGCCAACACAGCGCCGTTTGGCTTTTTAATCGTCACCAGCTTGCCAGCCTCGCCCTTTGAGCCGGGCTCGCCCAAGCCCAGATCGCTGTAACGCGCTGGATCGGCTGTCTTGGCTTCTTCAAAACGTAGATTGGCAAGAGTCGCAACCAGATCGCGCAAAGGCTCGATCTTGACGGGATAGTTCGAACCGGCTGCAACAAAGCCATTATCTTTGCGCTCAATGGCAATGCTGCGATCGCCATCTTGAATATCGATGAGGCTAATGTCGCCGCCCGCACTGGCTAATTCTGGAAACACCACTTCACCGCGCCGATCAGACACAATCCGCGAGGGGTTTGTGCGCAGAACGGCGGATGTTGTGGCCAAGGCCACAATGGTCAATCCGGCAAGAATGATCAAACCCTTGGTCTTCATGCTGGTCTCCTCAAGCGGATGTTTTGGGCAAGGGCCGACGCGGACGGCGCAGCGCAAACAACAAGGCCAAAACGCCAATCGTCACCGGCACCATGCCAACATTGATCAGAGTGAGCAGGCTTTTCAGACCGTCGACATCACGGCGCAGGGCAAATTGCACATCGCGCAATTCAGCGCGAATGCTCAGCAATTGCGAGCGGAAGCCTTCAATGGCTTTCAATTGCTCAGCCGATAAAGCCTCCGAAGCCCCGCCCTCTGCTTTGGGCAATTGCGCAAGCTTTTGCTGCACGTCTTTAAGCTGGTTGGTCAGCTCCTGCTCCTTGGCACGATAGACCCGATCCGAGCTTGCTTCCATCTGCTGGATCAATTCGAACGGACGCCAGGACACGCCGCGCCCACGCAAATCAGTCAGCGCAGCACCGCCCACCATTTGCTCAATCGCATTGTTCACAAAGTCACCATTATTGGCGAAGGCCTGCGTGAATTGCTGGCCAAGCAGATTGCGCGTGGTGATCCAATTGCGATCCATCAGCATATCCGCATCACCCACAAGGATGACATTGGGCGGCGAGGTCGAGGCTTTGATCGGATCGCCTGCGCGTTGCGAGCCCTCGGGCTTGCCCGCCGCAAAGGCGCTCTCCAACTGACCGGTCAAACGCGCCGCCATCACCAGCGGCTTTTCGGATTTTTTCAGACTGGCCAAAAAGCGCCGCGGATCGCCCTGCCTATCTGCAGTGATCGATGTTTCCAAAGAGCCAGCCTGCGGCGAGGCAAACACCAGCGGCCGCAATTTGGTGCTCTCTTTGGTCGACTCAAAAAAGCCCGCAGACGTGAACACCATTGCCGACAATTGCGACAGCATCACCTCATTGGTGTCAAAGGCCTCTTTGCGCAGCGCCATCCAAGGCAGATTGGGCGCAGCCACGGGGCGACCATCGACATTGCGCTCGGTCTGCAAAGCAAAGGTCGGATCACCAACAATGCGCTTCTTATCAAAGCCAACACCCCAAGCCTTGAACAAATCCGCCAGATCGGAGGACGCATCTGGCGGGGGCGCACCGCGCGGACCCATTTGATTTTCAGCATTGGGATCCACAAAGATCAAAGTGGAACCGCCACCCATCACCCATTGATCAAGCGTATATTGGGTGCGCGCAGAAATAGTCTGCGGATGAACAACCATCACAACCTTGGTGTCTTCGGGGAATTGATCAACATCTCCACCAATGGGTTTGACATCGAAGAATTGCCGCATCTGCGCCAAAACTTGCTGCTCGGGCATGCCCATTTGCTGATTGCCGGCCAAGCCCAATCCATCGAGTAAAGCAATCACAGCCTTGCCGCGCCGTCCCAGATCAGAGACGAGACGAGTGAGATCATATTCAAGGAAGGCTTCGCGCTCAGGCGAGAACACTGGAATTGTCGCGCGGCCCGTGGTGGAATTGGTCGCAGCCAAGCCAAAGAACAATTGCTCGCCAGAGGCGGCCTGGAATTGCGACAGGCCAAAGCCGACAGCGCGATCTTCATCTTCCGAAAAGGCTTTGGGATCGATAACCTCGAGCACAATGCGCCCATTTGCTCCTGCCACATAGGCATCAAGCATGGAGCGCACGCGCGCCGCAAAAGCGGCAATCTGCGGGGCTTCCTTGGTCAGGCCGGACGACATGAAAAAGCGGAAGCGCAAAGGCTCCTTGATCTCGCCCAGCATGGCCTGTGTGCCCTTGCTGAGTGAATAGAGATGTTGCTGAGTGAGATCGATGCGCTGCGAGCGAAACACTTGCGCGCCAATCAGATTGACACAGCCAAAGATAATGGCCGCCAAAATTGTTGCCAGAATAGCAATGGTGCCCTTGTTGAACTTGTTCATGTTCATCCCCTCAGGCAGCTTTCTTGACATCAATCGCTTGGACATTCAGCCACAAAGCGAAGACAATCAGCGACACAAAGAAAATCATCGACGGCATTTCCAACACGCCATCTGTGATGCGCTGGTAATTACCAATGAAGGACATGGAGCGCACCACTTCGAGCACGAGTGGCGGCGCCCATGAGCGCAAGCCCGCCAGCACCAGATCAAAGCCCGCCATCACAAACAAAAAGCCAACCGCCGCAGAGCTGATGAAAGCCAGCACCTGACTCTTGGTCAGCGCGGATATGCAAGACGAGATTGCCAGAAAAGCGCCCGCCATCAGCCATGAGCCAATATAGGAAGCCAAGATCACACCATTGTCGGGTGAACCCAGAAAATTGACGGTGATCCACACCGGCATGGTCAGCACCAGAGCAAGGCCAGCAAAGGCCCAAGCCGCCAACCATTTGCCAACGACGACTTCCCACACATGCACAGGCAATGTCATCAGCAATTCAATCGTGCCCGAGCGACGCTCCTCCGCCCACAGCCGCATGGCCACAGCAGGCATCAACACAAGATAGAGCCAAGGATGCCAGAGAAAAAAGCCCGACAGATCAGCCTGCGCCCGATCAAAAAAGCCAGCAACGAAGAAACACATGCCAGCGGCCAAAGCCAGAAAAATGGCCAGAAACACAGCTGCCAGAGGCGTAGCGAAATAGGCCGCGAATTCGCGGCGGAAAATCAGTCCAATCGTGCGCATATCAATGCCCCGCAACAGAATGAGTGATCTGACGGAAGACTTCATCAAGGCGGGCGCG
>CAIVAX010000429.1 GCA_903903935.1 uncultured Hyphomicrobiales bacterium
AGATCGACATCCTTGCCATCGCCATAGCCTGCAATGATTTTGAATTTCGTGCCCAGCAGATTGTTGTAGATCACCGGCAATTGCGTCGAGATCGAACCAGCCCCCGTTGAGCCAATCAAGGTTTCCCTATTTCTGGCATCGGCCAGCGTCTTGGTTTTGGACGTATGCCAGACTGCCAGAACCTGACTGGAATTGCTCATATTGCCGACCCAATTGAACTCGCGCAGATCAGCTTGAAAGCTGGGATTGAGGCCCAAAGCCTGATCAACGGTGAGCCCCTGACTGACCATGGTGAGGATGGACCCATCGCGCGGGGCGATTTTGGCAACATAATTGGCCGAAACAATGCCGCCACCACCGGGCATATTCACGGGCAGAATGGTCGGGGAGCCGGGAATATGGCGCCCCATGAAGCGCGCCAACAATCTGGCATATTGATCATAGCCGCCGCCGGGAGCCGAGCGAATGATCATTTTCATCTGCTTGCCGGGGCCTGAATAAAAGTCCGAGACGGGGTCAGCCAAAGCCACCCCTTGCGCAAGAAAGCCCACACCTTGTGAGAGACAGCCCAACAGCAGGGCACTGGTTACCGTGAAATGTCGCATCGCTCCCCCCTTTGGCCCATTGGATGGCCTCATGAAACTCTAATATGCGCCCCTCGCCTGCTAGTGCAAGGGGACGCACAACGCAAAGCCCGGTCGTCGTTTACCTTCATTGTTATTTTTCTATGGATTAGCGCTAATTATGTCATACAAGCATCATCAAAGATATGGGGTGGACATTTTCCAATCATGGCTCACGATCGGCAAGAGATCCAATCGGCAGATCACTCTGAAGAGGCTGACCCAAACACGCCATCGGGCCGCTTTTTGCGCAGCGATGCACAGGTTTTACCAGTCTGGTTCACTCGCCTGTTTGGCCTTGTCATGGTCATCTGGGCCGGCTTTTTTCTGTGGGTTGAGACTTTCATTCCCTTCATGCTGGCCGATGCAGGAATTTTCCTGTCTCTTTGGTTGTTGCTCTTTGGTCTGACGCGGCGCTGGCGTCTGGCCTTTAGTCTGAATGTACTTCTGTTCCTGAGCATTTATGCATCATCGGGCTTTAAATATTCGATCCTCGCGATGAATCTGCATGTCTATGATGTGTCCTTTTATCTGGGCTATCTGACACAGATCCGGTTTTTCTATGAGACGTTCCCGCGCATTGCTTATCCCGTCAGTCTTGGTCTGATGGTGCTGATTGGGGCGCTGATTGCTCTGTATCGATTTGAGCCTGCATGGACGGGACGTTGGAAGAAACAATCAGGTTTGAGCCTTGCGGCCCTGCTGATCATGGCAGGATCCAGCTATCCTTTGCTGACCAATAATGTCGATTTTTTCTCGGATGGACGTTTGGTCTTCTCGGCCTTTTTCTCGTCGTTTCGCGATATTCCCGAATTGCTGAAGTTCAACAAGATTTTTGAATCGAGCGCGCAAGCCAATGCAGGCTCCATTCCGCTTGATCCCATTGCCTGCGCCCCCGATGGCACGGCGCCTAATATCATTCTCTTTCTCAATGAATCGGCGATGCCGCCGGGCGTCTATCCCAATCTTGTTTATCCCAAAGAGCTTGATCCCTTTTACACCTCCTTTGATGGGCAAGTTCATCCCCTGCGGGTCGAGACCTTTGGCGGTGGCACTTGGCTGTCGGATTTTTCTGTGCTGACGGGCCTCTCAACCAATTCCTTTGGCAGCATGCGCAATTTTGCCATTCAAATCATGACCGGGCGGCTGCGCCATTCTCTGCCGCAATATTTGAAGGCCTGTGGTTATGAGACATCCATCGTCTATCCCTCAGGTGCTGATTTTGCAGGTTCGGCCAACTTCTACAAAGCCATTGGCTTTGATCACATCATCGATCGCAAAGTGCATCATGCGCAAGATGATCGCCAGCGCGATGCGTTTTACTATGAACAGGTGCGGCAGGTCTTTGAGCGCGCCAAGACATCGGGAAGCAAGAAGCCGCAATTTGTTGCAGCGCAAAGCATGTCCACACATACGCCTTGGGATTTTCGGTTTGCCCAAGAGGCCGTCAAGCCTAGCGATGATCTGCGCTGGAACCGCGATGTCGAGTTCGACGAATATCTCTGGCGTCTGGTCTTAGCCAAACGCGACCGGGATGACTTTCGCACCCAATTGGCGCAACAATTTCCCGGCGCACCCTTTTTGTTTATCGGCTATGGCGACCATCAGCCTGCTTTGTCCAAAATCCCGATTGATGATCCCGTCGCCATTGCTGATGGTGGCAAGTCCTGGCAATTGGACCCGACCGCTCCGGCCTTTCGCACCTATTATTCTGTCGATGCTTTGAACTTTACCCCGCAGATCGATCTGCCCTCGGTCCCCATATTGGAAATTCCGCATCTGGCGACGGTTACAGTGCAGGCGGCCGGACTGCCGCTTGATCCTGTCTTTCGGCAGCGGGCGAATTTGCTGAAAACCTGCAATGGCCTGTTTGGGACCTGCGCGGATAAGGGGGCCTTGCTGACCTTCCAGCATTGGCTTGTGGATGCTGGCTGGGTCACCGCTGCCCGCTAAGTTTTGTCACAAGAGGGTTGAGAAAACCCCTCCTATTTGCGTGGGGGCACTGGCGCGCAGGCCCCTGCTGGCCTATGCTGTCGTCTGAGCATCATGAAAGATGCCCTGAGCATATGGCTCACTTAAACCTGAGGAGGAAACCTTGACCAAACGCATCGAGCTCATTGTCGATGGTAAGTCGCATGCAATTGACGCAGATCCGGATATGCCGCTGCTCTATGCTTTACGCGATGATATTGGATTGAAAAATCCACGTTTCGGCTGCGGTCTGGCGCAATGTGGCGCCTGTACGGTCTGGATTGATGGCGAGCCTGTGCGCTCCTGCGCGACGCCCGTCGATTCTGTAGGCACTGGCAAAGTGACCACCCTTGCCGGCATTAGCAAGGACGGCAAACCGCACAAGGTCCAACAGGCCTTTATTGACGAACAAGTTCCCCAATGCGGCTATTGCCTCAATGGCTGGGTAATGACCTCGGCAGCTCTGCTCGAAAAAAATCCCAAGCCAAATGATGCGCAAATTCGCGAGGCTTTGAGCGGACTGAAATGCCGTTGCGGCACGCATGTCGCCATTTTGCGTGCTGTGAAGCGCGCTGCACAAGCTTGAGGGAGGATCAGATGACGATCAACATTAATCGCCGCACAGTTCTCTCTGGACTTGGCTC
This sequence comes from uncultured Hyphomicrobiales bacterium, assembly GCA_903903935.1. Lineage (GTDB taxonomy): Bacteria > Pseudomonadota > Alphaproteobacteria > Rhizobiales > Beijerinckiaceae > Terripilifer. The sequence continues at coordinate 3,239 of CAIVAX010000429.1, forward strand.
ATTGACTGTTTCGGTTGTGCTGCCTGGCACAAGCGCGCGAGCTGCAACCTTTGGCGCGAATGCAAAGCCAGAGTTGAAGCCGGAAAATCTCTCCAGCTATATCACCGTCAATGCCGATGGCACTGTCACTGCCTATTGGGGCAAGATGGATATGGGCCAAGGCACCGATATGGGCTGCGTTCAAATGATCGCCGAAGAAC
>CAIVAX010000430.1 GCA_903903935.1 uncultured Hyphomicrobiales bacterium
ATCATTTCAGATAAAGTGGGATGCGGAAAGACCGTATGCATCAATTCTTCTTCTGTTGTTTCAAGGTTCATCGCCACAACAAAGCCCTGAATGAGCTCTGTAACCTCAGCACCTACCATATGAGCGCCCAATAAGCGGCCGGTCTTGGCATCGAAAATGGTTTTGACCAATCCATCAGCCTCACCAAGCGCAACCGCTTTGCCATTGCCCATGAAGGGAAAGCGGCCAATCTTCAGTTGATAGCCCGCTTCTTTGGCCTTGGCTTCGGTGAGCCCGACAGAGGCCACTTGCGGATGACAATAGGTGCAGCCCGGGATCATCTGCTTATCCATGGGATGAGGATTGAGTCCCTTGATCGCTTCAACGCAGATGACGCCTTCATGTTCTGCTTTATGCGCGAGCATGGGCGGACCGGCGACATCGCCGATGGCATAAAGCCCCGGCACATTGGTGCGACCATATCCGTCGATAACAATGCAGCCGCGATCCGTCTTTACACCCAATTGCTCAAGACCAAGATTCTCAATATTGCCGAACACGCCCACGGCGGAAATCATGCGTTCTGCGCTGAGCACGGTTTGAGTGCCCTTTTCATCCGCCAGAGTGCACGTAACGCTATTGGCTTGTTTGGTCACTTGCGTGACCTTGGTTGAGGTGAGAATTTTGATACCAGCCTTTTCAAAGCGCTTGCGCGCATGGGCGGCAATCTCTGCATCTTCCACCGGCATGATCTGCGGCAAGACTTCAACGACGGTCACCTCAGTGCCAAAGGTGGCATAGAAAGAGGCGAATTCAATGCCAATCGCACCCGAGCCCATCACGATGAGTGATTTTGGAAATTGCTCTGGCTTCATCGCGTCAAAATAAGTCCAGATCAATTTACCATCAGGCTCAATGCCCGGCAGCACACGCGGGCGCGCGCCTGTGGCAATGATGATATGCTTGGCTTGATAAGTGCCCTGCCCCAAAATGCCTTTGGGGATTGGATTTTGCGGCTCAACAACAGGCTTGCTGATGCCGCTCACCTGCACTTCACCCGGCTTGGTGATTTTGGCTTCACCCCAAATCACATCGACTTTATTTTTCTTCAGCAGAAAGCCAACGCCAGAACTTAATTGCGCGGAGACACCCCGCGAGCGCTTGACGATAGCGGCTGGATCAAAGCTCACCTTGCCCTCAATCTTCAAGCCATAGGCTTCGGGCTGTTGCGCATAGTGATAGATCTCGGCTGACCGCAGCAAGGCCTTGGTGGGAATGCAACCCCAATTGAGGCAAATGCCGCCCAAATGTTCGCGCTCAACCACAGCTGTTTTAAATCCAAGCTGCGCCGCGCGAATGGCCGTGACATAGCCGCCCGGACCACCACCAATCACCAGAATGTCGTAAGCTGTGCTCATGATTATCTCGCGCTCTCAAAAGAAGAGAAAAAGGCTCAAGTCTCAAAGCGCATGTTTAAACCAACATGCTCACAGGGTTTTCAATGCATTGCTTGAAGGCGCTGATCAGCTCAGCCCCCAATGCCCCATCGACCGCGCGATGATCGGTTGAGAGCGTAACACTCATCAAGGTTGCTATGGCCGGCGCGCCATTCTTGACCACAACTCTTTGCTCACCCGCACCAATCGCTAAGATTGTTGCATGCGGTGGATTGATCACCGCCGAGAAATTCTTAATGCCATACATGCCAAGATTGGACACAGCCGAACTGCCGCCCTGATATTCCTCTGGCTTGAGTTTGCGTGCCCGTGCGCGCGCCGCATAATCTTTCATCTCAGTGGAGATTGTTGAAAGACCCTTGGTCTCGGCCTTGCGAATAACAGGCGTGATCAACCCGCCGGGGATAGAGACAGCAACGCCAATGTCGGAATGTTTATGTTTCAACATTGCGCCCTGTGTCCAAGTCACATTAGCATCGGGCACGCGTTGCAAGGCCATGGCGAGAGCTTTGATGATAAAATCATTGACCGAGACTTTATACAGCGGCTGTTTGTCAGCACCTTTGGGCGCCGCCAGATTGATCGCCTCGCGAGCAGCCATCAAAGCATCAAGCTCGCAATCCACGGTGAGATAAAAATGCGGAATTGTGGATTTAGCCTCCACCAGACGCCGCGCAATTGTTTTGCGCATGGTCTCATGCGGAATCTCTTCATAGCTGCCCGTCTCAAATAGACTGCGAATGGCCTCATCCGACATGGAGGCAATTGGCAGAGCTGCAGCTGGAGCAGAAGATGCAGCGGGCCGCACGCGCGCCGTGCCGCCACTCAGAGCAGCTTTCACATCGCGCTCGATAATGCGGCCATGCGGGCCTGTACCGCTGATCAAACCTAAATCAAGTCCAGAATCTTTGGCCAAGCGTCTGGCAAGCGGCGAAGCAAAGGCCTTTACACCAGAGGCATGTGGGGCAGAAGCAGCGCTGGCAGCTGGGCTTGTGAGGCTAGCTTGCGCGGGCGCAGTTTGAGCCATAGCAGGTGCGGCTTGTACTTGAGTGACTTGAGCAGCTTGTGTCGGGGCCGCGCTGATCGATTTGGCATCTTCGCCTTCAGCTGCAATCACACCAATCAAAGTGTTGACTGGCACATCGGCTGTGCCAGCGGCGATGACAATCTTGGCCAATATGCCTTCATCCACCGCTTCCACTTCCATTGTGGCTTTATCAGTCTCGATCTCAGCGAGCACATCGCCAGATTTAATCTGATCGCCTTCTTTCTTCAGCCATTTGGCCAGATTTCCCTTTTCCATCGTGGGTGAAAGGGCGGGCATGAGAATGTTGATGGGCATCAGCTTTGCCTCAGTTGATCAGTCCAGTCATATCCGATGTCTCGGACTTGATGATTTCGTCTTTGAGCACACGCATCATATGCGCCAGAGCCTCTTGCTCGCTCAGCTCTGTCTCGCGCCCGTAAAGGCCAGCCACATAGCGCGCCACATCCATCAACAGGCGTCCCCACGTTGCTGGATCTTCAAAAGCGCGTTGAATGGCAATGCTCAATCCACCGTTGATGACAAAAGCGCGCAGCACCTCATCGCCACCCTCTGCGATCACATCGGGCGGAACAGATAATTGCGTATATTCGCCCTCATTCATATCATCGCTCATGAGAGTGCTCATCTGCTCGCTCATAGCATTAACGATAGAGAACAGCTTTGGCCGCCGCGACAATTTCGCCGACATTGGGCAGCGCCAGCTTTTCGAGATTGGCCGCATAAGGCATAGGCACATCCTTACCCGTAATGCGGATCACCGGCGCATCGAGATAATCAAAGGCCTGCTCCATGAGACGCATCCCAATTTCAGCGCCAATACCATTTTGTGGCCAGCCCTCTTCAATGGTCACGCAACGCCCCGTCTTCATGACCGATTGAATGACAGTTTGCGTATCGAGGGGACGCA
>CAIVAX010000431.1 GCA_903903935.1 uncultured Hyphomicrobiales bacterium
TCAAGATTGAACAAGAGACGAATCTGTCCAGAGGCCATCTGGCCGGGGCGCGAATGTTCGACACCCTGATAGGTCTGGCAAACGCCATCCACCTCGCCGCGATCCATAGCCAGCATCACATCGCCAGAATTTTTATAGCCCATGACAATGTCGAATTGCATGCCAAACAGATCGCGCAAAAAGGTTGGGATCGCTGTCACGCCACTGCCAGCGCCTGTGCCGCCCACGATGAGCTTTTGCGTGTACAGATCCGCACCGCTCTGAATTGCCGAAGCCGCACGCACGACACAGACCTGACGGGCCGAATCGGTTGAGCCAATCCAGCGGAATTTGGTGAAATCAGCCTCTAGGCCAGGCTTATTCTTCAACACGGTTGCAGTGGGCACCAATTGCGAGATGATGCCCAAAGACGTGCCATCTTTGGCAGCCGCCGTATAAAGATAATTGGTGGCCTTGATGTGACCAGCGCCCGGCATGTTTTTCACGATGAACGAGGGGTTGCCGGGGAGTTTCATGTGGCGGGCCAGCAGGCGGGCAAAGCTGTCATAGCTTGAGCCAGATTCAGAGCCGACGATGAATTCAATCGTCTTGCCGCGATAAAAATTCTCAACGCTTTGTTGCGCCATGGCCGTGGTGGATAGAAGCAATCCGCTGATGGTGATCAGTCCAAATTTGCGCAAATCCATGGGCGGCTTCTCCTTATTGCGAGCATATTCGTTTTGTGAGGATGTTAGCACCAAAACGCGCAAAGAGGCCAGAGGATCGGATTGGTCTTGGCTATGCACACTGCAGGATCAATAGGCCGCATCGGCGCCCAATAAGAGCGGGGCGATGAGATTATAAGCGGGGGATAAAAGCATTTGGGTGATGCCAAAGACAGAGGCTAGGACCAAAAGCCAGCCGCCAAAGGTTTCAAGCTGGTGCGGCAGATGAATGCCCAGAGCTTTGAGAAAATGATTACCTGCCAAAGGCGGGAAGGGGATGAGGCTGAACAGCGCCATCCAGACGCACAGACGGGCCGTCAGGCGCACGGAGGCTGCCGCAGCAACGCCGGATGTAAATTCGAGCGAGGTCAACAGAGGGCCCGCCAAGAGCAAAATCAGAACAGCGGTGAGCAGAAGGGCGAGGCTGCCGATCAGAGGGATGAGAATCAATCCCAAAGATCCCAGTCTGCGTGAGCCCAAATGCAATTGCTCTTTGTCGATGGCGACGGGCAGACCCCAACCAAATCCAGTGAGCATGAGCGAGCCAAGGCCTAAGAGATCAACGTGCTGAAAGTGGAGTTTGAGCCGCCCGTCATAAAGCGGCCCCTTATCCCCAAGCCAGACAGCTGCTCCCGAGAGTGCAAGCCCGTGCACTAGAGCGATGATGATGCCAGCAATCAGCCGCATCACCACCAGTGAGACGGTCAGATCAAGACTGTTCATCGTCTAGTGCCTGAGAAGCTGTGAGGGAAAGACCTCACTTCTCGACGATCAATTTGTCTTGCGCATCCGAATTGACCGGAAGGGGTGCCCCGGACTGAAAGCCATTTTCTCTGAGAAGAAAGGCGATCACGTCGGCATATTCAGCATCAGAGAATTGGCCCGGCGCATCGGGGGGCATCATGCCGCTGACAAAACCAAAGAGTGCCGAGACAGGCGCGCCATTGGCGAACTTTTTGTCAAAAGCCGAGCCGCGCAGAGGCGGACCACCAATCAAACCGCCTTGCAGATGATCGCCATGACAATCGGTGCAAACTTCTTTGTAGAGTTTGCTGCCCCGATTAGCTTGGTTATCGGCGTAGCTGACGGGCTTGTCACCGCCGGCTTGAGCGAGTTGAATGCGTGCTTCAGTTTTTGCAGGTATAGGGGTTTGTTGGTCCATCATAGGCGAAAGACCAAGGCTGTTTGCAGCAAAGAGGGTCGTTGCGCAGGCTATTACAGGAAGAAGTGATGCTGCGCTTAAAAGTCCAAATTTTACCTGCCTCTTCACGCTTCACTCCCTTGCTTTAAGCTGTTGCAGACGGTGTTACCAGTTCACTCACCTGACAGTGCCAGATCTTGAGTCAGTGGCCTGCCAATGCCTAGATTATGCTAATTAGATTGAGGCGGGGCAAGCTTCTTTTTAAGGCTCCAGTTCACTCTTTATCGATGTGGTCTAAGCCTGTGTGTTAATTCAGCGGGGCGCCTGCATAGCGGGTGATGATTTTTGCCACGGTTCCGTCCGCAATCAACTCCAGCATTGCTTGATCAATGGCACGTTTGAGGGTCAGCTCGCCCTTCCAAAGGCCAAAGACAAGACCATGACGTTTGAGTTCAGCTGGTAGCCACACAGCCTGCCAGTGTTGATCGCTGGCCAGTTTGGTGGCGAGCAAGGCTTCGGTAATGCCGGCGTCAAATTTATGGCTGTTCAAACCTGCTGTGAGCTCTTCTGGCGTGCGGACAATTTCAACTTTAGCCCCTGCGCTGCGCAAGAAACTGGCAAGACCGATCCGGTCCAGTCCCGAAACAAGCGTGAGGACGCCAATGTTGAGCCCTTTGAGCTCGCCGATCTTTTCAGTCGAGATCATGGCCCAGCCTGTCTTGGCATAAGCGGGGGCAGTTTCTAGAAATGAGCGCGTCTGATCCGAATCAACCACGCCGCCGGCAATGATCTGGCATTGGGCGCGATTAAGGCCCCAATTGCGCGGATTGAAATCTCGCCCAATCGCATCATTGTAATTGAGGGCAAGCCCAATGTGCATGCGATCGGTGATTGCTTTGAGAATTTCAATATCAATGCCGGGCTGCTCGGCATTGCCGGTGACCAAGGGCTGGTAAGAGGGCGGTACGCAAGCGCGCAATGAGCCCCCTGCCATAGCCTCTTTCAAGGAATTATCGGGCGGCAGATAGGTGACCGCCAGCAAGAGTCCGAGGATCATCGCGATCGCCCCGAAATTTTTCATCCATTGGCGAATATCCGACATGGCGGGCTCAGGCTCGACGGAAATCGTAAAGGGCAATGGCAAAGAGTATGGCCGCTGCACTGATCATGACGGCTATCCCCATCCAGGGCGCGAATTGGTTGTAATGGATCAGTGCGCCGCGCAGAGAATCCACTGCATAAGTGAGGGGATTATATTCAACCAAGGTCACCAGCCAATCGGGGTAAGTGACGCGTGTCTGATCTTTCGACAAAGCCGGATCGAGCGGGAACATCGAGCTTGAGGTGAAATAGAGCGGCATGATCACCGCATTAGAGAACACGCCAAAGCCTTCAAAGGTGCGAATGCGGTTGGCGATCACCACGCCCAGTGAGGTCACGGCAAAGGAGAGAATGGCCATCAAGCCGAGCGCTTTGAGCACATCAACAGAGGTCAGGGGTATATCGGCAAAGCGCGCCAACACCAGCACCAGACAGCCATGCAAGAGGGCCACTGTACTGCCGCCCAATATTTTGCCCAGCAAAATGGTTGTGCGCGAAAGTGGAGAGACCAGAACTTCACGCAGAAAGCCAAATTCGCGATCCCAAATCACCGAAACAGCCGATTGCACAGATGTGAACATCACATTGAGTGCCACAACGCCGGGGAAGATGAATTGCAAATAAGTGAAAGGCACAACGAAAGTGGCTTCGCCATAGACTTCGCCGCGGAAATAGGGATTGAGCCCTATGCCTAAAATGAGCACCCAGAGAATCGGGCGACTTGCCCCGCCGATCAATTGTCCACGATCGCGCACGGCGCGCATGACTTCGCGCAACCACAGACCGTAAAGGCCGCCTAATTGCAAAAGGAACCAGGAGCGCCGGCGCTGCGGGCTGGCTTTGCCGGAATGGGACTGGAGGGATGGATCAAGGCTCATCGCGTATGCTCCCCGCCGCGTTTGCCAAAGGCTAAAGTCACTTCTCGTGCATCGGCA
>CAIVAX010000432.1 GCA_903903935.1 uncultured Hyphomicrobiales bacterium
ATTCCGCCCATCCGATGTATCCCATTGGCTCAAATGGCGCCTCGCAAGCCATTATTGATGCACGTGTGCTTGCTTATCATATGGCCACAGCGCCTGATCTTGATAGCGCTCTCAAAGCCTATGAGGAGGAGCGCCGGCCTGCGACCAATAAGATTGTACTCGCCAATCGCGGCAATGGGCCTGAACAGGTCATGCAATTGGCAGAAGAGCGCGCGCCCACTGGCTTTAGCCATGTGCATGATGTGCTCTCGCGCGAAGAGCTCGAGCAGATCGCCAATAATTATAAAATTACAGCCGGGTTTGAATCCAATCGACTCAATACCCAGCCTTCGCGCACACCGCCGCGCCGATAAGCGCAAGCCTTTTAGACGCCAGCCTGTTTGAGCGGCATGAGCCGCTCTTCGATGAAGGTGGAGACAAGCTGACGCATTTTGGCGTCATCCCATGTATTGCCATCCACCGCATCAACGGGGAATTCCAACACCGGAATGCCAGCTTCTTCAAGCGCGCGATTGATTGTGGTCACGCCCCACCAGCCTGCGATGGAGAGGCCGCCAATCACGCGGTGGCTGCGCGCTTCATCAATCGCCCACGCGCTGCCAAGTCCGGGAATATGCATTTGCTCGGACATTGTGACATAGCGACTGGCAAGGGCGCGCACCGGATCCTTTCCGCCATAGCGAATATAACCATCCGAGGCGATGGAGAGATAATTGGAGCGCACAAAGACAGCACCGTATTTCTCTTCAAATTCGGTGAAGAAATCGAGATTCTGCCAGAGCCCTTGGCCGACATACATCAGACGAAATTGCTCATTGGGGCATACCCACATTTGGTTATCAGCCCGATGTTTGATTTCATCGCGAAAGGCTTTGGCCTGATCAAGCGCCCATTGCGTGCCGCGATGCCATTGAATGCCCATCACCTGACCCATAACTTCGCCAAGTCTGGCAGGCAATTTGGGCGCTGTGGCGATGATGGTGCGAATTTCGTCGAAATATTCTTCCTGCGCATTCACGCGGTCGATGATTTCGCGCAAGCGATCCAGATCCAGTTTCTTGCCTACGACCTTTTCAGCGGCGGCGATGAAGTCCTGATATTGGGCGACCAGCGCATCAATGCGATAATCGCCGTCGAGATCCTCCCATTGCCAGCGCGACATTTTCCACCATTCGGGCGTGGGGCGATCCAGCACAGGCTGTTCAATGGGGATGAAGGGAGCATCAGCAAAGCGCGACATGATCTCAGTGCTCCGCTCATGAATGGATGTGCAGAGCAAAGAGGGTTTTGGCAATCCACCCCAAGGCTTGTCTGGATTATTCTCGTCTAACAGCACGCCCAAGGTGAGCGCGGCATAGCGGGAGAGATTGCGATGATAGCCTTGCTGATCAAGAAAATTAGAATAATAGCCAGATTGGCGCTTGGCTGCGACAAGGCCTGAATACCAAACATCGGTGATGAAGGGCAGATCCAGCGCTTCGAGAATCTCATGCGGCACAAGTGCGCCAACAATCGCATAGGGGCGACCGTTTTCGAAGACATCTTGACGCAGATTATCGAACCAAGCGCGTTGATGGGCGCGCAGAGAGCGGCTGACTTCCAGCTGGGTGAGGGCATCATGCCGGCGTTTGGCTTCTTCCCGGCTCATGGGGGTGGATGAGGTTGAGTGTGACATAGTTCACTTCCCCTGATGTGACATCAGGCTTGGATGCTGGGACAAGAAGCTCTGCAGATCTTGGCGGATCTGCTGCGCGCCATTGGTTTTTGCAAGATCCTTAAACAGACTCACGCAGGGCTTGCCCATAGCGTGAATCAGTGTGGTCAGGCGTGGCAGATCCCAGCCCAATTTGCGATCAGAGGGCGGCACGTAGAAAATGACACCCCCGATTTGGGCATGAGCCGCCATGGTTTTGAGAAAGCCTTCGCGCTTTTCGGCGGGGAAGGAGTCTGGGCCGGGTGAATGCACGGTATATTTTTCAAAAATGGCTTGGCTGATGGGGCCCTCTAAAGAAATATCCGCGCCTGCGGCACGACTTCCCCAAGCATCATCTTCCGCCATCACATGGCCGCCGAGCTCTTCGATCAGCTCATGCAATTGGGTGAACCGGATTGGTTCTGCCGAGACAATCAGAAGACCAGATCCGGGCTTAGCTGATGGCGCAGAGGTCGGCACATGTTTGAGAAGATGGGCGAGTGCGCTCGCATAATCCTCCAGTGCCATAAAACTGCCAGCGCCGACCACATGTAAAGCATCTGAGCCTTTCATCTGGCCGCGTAACCGCAAATCCTGCACCTGTCTTTGTAGGCCCCTGATCTGATTGGTGAGGAGGCTGGCCTGACGCAGGCTCTCATCCGTGAGACGACCGTGCGACAGACGTGTCAGGCGCTCAAGAAAAGCGGCATAGCGATTGCGATTATAAGCGCTCACACTGTCCCGCAGGCTGGGCATGATGTCATACATCATCAAAGCTGGCATCTTCGGAGCGCGGCCCAGACGATACACTTCCTTGAGGAAATAATAGAGCTTGTCTTGCGCGCGTGCGAGGATCAGCAGATCGAGAAATTCATAATCGCCCCCGGCAATGGTTTCGAACAGAATGCGCGTCTCGCCGGGTAATTCTGGATCAACATAGTGATCAGCCAAAGGCGTGGCGCTCGCCAGATCCGCGGTGAGCATGAGAGGAAAAAATCCCGCTGCGATGATCGGCTCGACTGGAACGTCAAAGCTGGTGCGCCCAATCACGCGCATGCCTTGTGCATGGACCATTCGAGCCGCCCTATCGCGGTTGTGATAATGATCACGAAAGGGCGTGAGCAGATCCTGCATTTTGGCGTGTTCACTCATACTCATAAATGGCCCTGTTTTTTCATGTCGTTGATTTCGGCTGCTGTGTAGCCAAGGCTCAGCAAAACTTCTGATGTGTGTTCACCCAAAGCTGGCAGCGGGCGTGTGAGCCCCGGCCCATCGTGATCGGCAACAAAGCCTGCATTCATCAATTTCAACGCTTGCCCCTCGGGTGTGGAGCTATGTTGGAACATGCCGCGATCTTCGAGCCAATCGAGCTCTAAGGTTTGCCGACTTGTGCGCACTTGCGCGGCAGGTGCGCCAGCTTCCATCAAGGCTTTTTCAAGATCAGCCGCCAAGAGCGGAGCGATCAAAGCCTTGAGCTCTTCGCGCAAGATATCTTTATTGAGCAAGCGCGCATCAGGCGTGGCAAAGCGCTCATCTTGTGTGAGGTGCTCGGCCTTGAGCACTTTGCACAGGCTCAACCAATGGTTTTGAAAATTGCCCGAGAGCCAGATCCAACCATCCTTGGTTTTGAAGGGGCCAACTGTGGGGCGATCTTGCACAATGGGCTGGGTGGCGCTGATGCGATCCCCACTGATCATCTGGCGCACAAGGCCAACACCCATCATCACAAGAGTTGAATCCAGCATAGCAACATCGAGATGCTGGCCTTGCCCCGTGCGCCCCTTGCGCACAAGGGCAGAGAGAATGGCATTATGCGCCAGATAGCCAGTAAAGCAGTCAATGCTGAAGCCGCGCCCCTGTGAGGGAATATCGCTCTCACTGCCGCTCCAAGTCATGCCACTCATCGCTTGTATGGTGTGATCATAAGCAGGCCAATGCGAGCGCTCATGACCTGCGCCCAGTCCAGAGATGGAGCAGGTGATCAGCGCAGGATTGTCCTGTCGCATGCTGCTCAGGCTCAGGCCCAATTCTTCGAGAGCGCCGGGGCGTTGGTTTTCGATCACGACATCCGATTGAGCCGCAAGTTTTCGAATGATCTTGCGGCCATCCTCGCTTTTGAGATTAACGGTCACC
>CAIVAX010000433.1 GCA_903903935.1 uncultured Hyphomicrobiales bacterium
CCGAGGCAAAGGACAGCCGCCCCTTGGCGCCAATCTTCGCCGGGGCTCCTTTGAGATCAATCCGGGCCTCTTCCAGCGCCACAATCAAATAAAGTGCGCCCTTCTGGTCCTTCAAAAACAGATTTTTCGTATGTCCGCCGGCAATTGTGCCGCGCAAATGGCGCGCCTCCTCCACGCTAAACACCGGCTCATGCTGCCAAGTTTGCGTGGGGATCCCCTTCTACTCAAGAAATTCTAACAAAAAATCAGACGCTTGCGTCATTTTCCCCTCGTCATCCCCGCCGCAGCGCCCTTCCCATAGCAAGAGATGCGCTTTTGTGAAGCTAGCTGTTGCAATCCCCCGCCGATTGCTGCATATAGCGGGCCTTCAGCGCTGATGCGTTTGATCCCGGATGCGGGTGTAGCTCAGGGGTAGAGCACAACCTTGCCAAGGTTGGGGTCGAGGGTTCGAATCCCTTCGCCCGCTCCAGGTTCCTTTAGATTTCAAATCCAGTCCCCCTTATGGGGACCCCTGCGACAATCGCTATAGTCGACAGGCGCGGCCAATCAGCATAGTAATCCGCACAAAGTTGAGGAGAGGCTCATGCTGAAACCATCCGATAATGAAAAGTTAGTGCGGGTTGGACCGGGCCAGCCTGCCGGTGAATTGTTGCGGCGCTATTGGATGCCCGCTCTTTTGGCCAGCGAATTGCCTGAGGCCGATGGCGCGCCTGTGCGTGTGCGCCTGTTGGGCGAAGATTTGATCGCCTTTAAAGACAGCCAGGGCGAGATTGGTCTTGTCGATGCCCATTGCCCGCATCGGCGCGCGCCCATGTTCTTTGGCCGCAATGAAGAATGCGGCTTGCGCTGTGTCTATCATGGTTGGAAATTTGATCGCCATGGCGATTGCGTAGATATGCCCTCCGAACCAGCGGGCACGCCGCTGCAAGCCAAAGTGAAGATCAAAGCCTATCCGGCGGTTGAAAAAGGCGGCATCATTTGGGCCTATATGGGCGCGAGGGAACACCAGCCGCCCGTGCCAGATTATGAATGGATGCGGGCCCCCGCGACACATCGCCATGTCTCCAAAACATTTGAAGACTGCAATTATGTGCAAGCAATGGAAGGCGGGCTTGATACAGCCCATTCCTCCTTCGCCCATAACAATAATATGCAAGCCAAGGATGAGCCGCGCAATCGCGACAAATCCCCTCGTCTGGATATTGAGCGCACAGATTACGGCTATTATTACGTCTCAACGCGTCAGATGGGCGGCGGTGATACCTATATCAGGCTCTATCATTACATCATGCCCTTCCAGCAGATGCGCGGCGGCATTCATCATTTCAATGGAGATCGGCGCGATTTGCCCGAATTGGATGGCCATTTGTGGGTGCCCATCGATGATGAGCATACCTATGTCTATAATTGGGCCTGCGGTTATGATGCCAGCGTGCAGTTGGATCCCGAACATATGGATGAGCGCGAGCATTTCTATGGCCGCGGCCGGCAAGATCTCATTCCCGGCACATTCAAGCTCAAGCGCAATAAATCCAATGATTATCTCGTTGATCGCAACATGCAGAAAAGCCGAACCTATACTGGCATTTCGGGCGTCAACACCCAGGACTTTGCCTTGCAAGAAGGCATGGGGTCGATTGTCGATCGCTCGCTTGAAAATTTAGGCACAAGCGATCGCGCTATTGTCACCATGCGGCGTCTTTTGCTCGAGGCGATTGAAGAATTGAAAGAAAACAAGACCCCGCGCGGATGTGATCCCTCCACCCACCGCTCCGTTCGTCCCTATGATGCGTTCGTCAAGGCAGGTGACGATTGGCGCGCCATCTTCGATCCGCAAATCATCGCCAAATGGTAGGCCGATCGAAGCCGGATCAAAATTTCAATTCGACTATATTCTGCTTGCCGTAACAGGGTCCAAAATCTTACCATGCAAATATGGTAAAGACCCTGATCAATATCCGGCCCGCCCAGATTGATGACGCCTCTGAAATCTCAGGCGTTCACGACAGCTCTTGGTATGATGCCTATCGCGGCATTATTCCCGGGCGCGAATTGGATCGGATGATTGCGCGCCGTGGCCCGCTCTGGTGGAAATCAGCCATTCGGCGCGGCAGTCGCTTATTGGTGCTCGAATATGATCACATCATCTGCGGCTATGCGAGCTATGGCCGCAATCGAGTCATGAGCCTGCCCTATCAAGGCGAATTGTTCGAATTATATCTGACGCCGGAATTTCAGGGTCTGGGTTTTGGGCGGCGGTTATTCAACAGCATGCGCGAAGATCTTGCCAGACAGGGCTATCAAAATCTGCTCGTCTGGGCTCTGGCCGACAATGATCGCGCTTTGGGATTCTATACGCATCTGGGCGGCAGAGAAATTCGTCGTGCGCCTGAAAAATTTGGCACTGAGCTGCGCGAGCGTCTGGCTTTTGCTTTTGATTGAAAGCTTCGCTTTTCATTAAGACTTGCTTGTCATGAAGTCATGCGTGGCGCTCTGGCGGCCTTGAGGAGAATAGAATGAACATTGACGCAATCTCGATTGGCACGAATCCTCCGCATGAGGTCAATGTTGTGATCGAAGTGCCCATTGGTGGCGAACCGATCAAATATGAACTCGACAAAAAGGCGGGCGCTTTGTTTGTCGATCGCTTTCTCTACACAGCCATGCGCTATCCGGGCAATTATGGCTTCATCCCGCATACTTTATCAGGCGATGGCGATCCGTGTGATGTGATTGTCGCCAATACCCGCGCCATCATTCCCGGTGCAGTGATGAGCTGCCGCATTGTTGGTGTTCTCTTGATGGAGGATGAGGCAGGGGGCGATGAAAAGCTGATCGCCGTTCCCTCGTCAAAGCTGACCAAGCGCTATGAAAACGTCAAAACTTATACCGATCTGCCTGACATCACGATCAAACAGATAGAGCATTTTTTCCAGCATTATAAAGATCTCGAGCCGGGCAAATGGGTCAAGGTTGTGAGTTGGGGTGATGCGAAAGAAGCCCACCAATTGGTTCTAGACGGCATTGCACGGGCCAAATCCAAAGCGTGAGGCTCAAACCATCAAGCGTCTCAAGGTTTGCGGCGCAATAGAAACACGCCCTGTTCACCAAACAAATTCCACACCCACCAGGGCGCTTCAAATCGGATGGGGGATCCCCAGCGATTGAGCGCGACACCGCGCTCAATGCCCGCACCAATCTCATCAACCATAGAGACAAAATCGCGAATGGTACAAAAATGAATATTGGGCGTGTCATACCAAGCATAGGACAGATTTTCTGTCACAGGCATGCGGCCCTTGAACATCAATTGGGTCCGGATGCGCCAATGGCCAAAATTGGGAAAGGAGACAATCGCAAATTTGCCAATGCGCAGCATATGTTCCAGCACACGCCGCGGATGATAGGTCGCCTGCAAGGTCTGTGAGAGAATGACATAATCAAAGGCATCATCGGGATAATCAGCTAGATCCGAATCTGCATCGCCCTGAATGACAGACAATCCCTTGGCCACACAATCATTGACGCCTTTTTGCGACAGCTCCATGCCGCGCGCATCGACATTGCGGCTCTCGCTCAACAAACGCAACAATGTGCCGTCCCCGCAGCCCACATCCAGCACGCGGGAGCCCGGCTGCACCATATTGGCAATCACCAAAAGATCGACTCTGGCATCAGCGCGAATGGATGATCCGGCCAAGGGGCGGTGAAACTCGCTCATCTTTTATCCTTGCCTCAGAGCATCTTTAGCTGGCGGCAAGCCGCGGGCTTTGGCCGCAGCATCAATAAAGCCGCGGCTAGTGGCAAAGAATTCGGGCAGATCCAGCAAAAACGCATCATGTCCCTTGTCGGTTTCGATATCGACAAAAGAGACAGAAGCCCCATTGGCATTTAAAGCATGCACAATGGCGCGCGAGTCAGAGGTTGGAAACAACCAATCAGATGAAAACGAGACAACACAAAAGCGCGTGCGTGTACCCCGAAAGGCCTGCGCCAAAGAGCCACCATAATCAGCCGCAAGATCG
>CAIVAX010000434.1 GCA_903903935.1 uncultured Hyphomicrobiales bacterium
AGCTCACTTTCCCCATCGCCTAAAATTCATTGTCTGCATAGTACCATTGATCGAGATGGGTGCGGATAATGGGCTCGATGAGGGCGTTTAGCCTGATGACATCGCCTAGAACCACATGGTCTTCAGCAGGCCGAGTCTCAGCCTGCTGGGTCAATTGCAGGGCGGGCAGAAAATGGGTCTCGAAGGCGCAGCCCTCTTTGCGCACACAATAGCCAATCACAATGCGCGCCCCACTGCGCCGTGCCAAACGGGCTGCCATAGCCAGATTTCCTTTGGTGTGCGGCGGGCGATCGAAGAACGGCGCCATAATCTTATCGTTGCGCAATTCATCACAAAAAATTGCAATACAGCCGCCCGCCTGCAGTCGGCGTAAGGCGGGCCGCGCTCCAGCGGCACCGGGCGGCAAGAGGTCAACGCCGAAACTCTCCCGCATTTCATTGGCAATACGCAGCTCCACCTCGTTTTGAAGGGGCTCATAAATATCGCTGAACTTCTGACCTATCTTTTGCATCACAGGAGCTGTCACCTCCCAATTGCCCGTATGCAAATAGATGATCAGCGTTGGCCCCTGTGCGGTTGCGGCTTTGAGATGGTCAGCACCAAGGATGGTAATCCGGCCCTGCGGCAGCAGGCGTGTCAGGCAGGCAAACTCAAAAAACAATCGACCAATGTGCCGATAAAGCCGCTCGCACAGAGCCTCAATCTCATCAGGGCTGAGTTCGGGCTTGAGGCGGGCCAGATTAAGTCTGGCTTGCGCCAGTGCTTTTTGTTTATAGCGCCTGACAATGAACCAACCCACATGGGCGCCACAAGCCGAGACAAGACCAACCGGCAGATGCTGCATCATGCGATGCAGACCAAGATAAATAGCGTCTTGAACAGACCGGCCCAAAGGGTCACGCGGTTTCGTCTTTGGGGGCGCTGGAATATTCAAACGAAGGCTCCTGTCCGATGGGGCAGGGTGGCAAGGATGGGGCACTTGTCAAGAAGGCGCATCTGGGCAATCCGGCTTAGCCTCGGTTATGACGCATTGACCTGACCTCCACTGGCGTTTATCTCGAAAGTCATTCCCTTTTGAAGGCTCTTGCATGTCAGCCTCGCCTCCACACAAAGCCCGCACACTCGATCAGGAGGTCATTCGCCTGGGCGAGTCAGCGCGCGAGAAAGGCTTTGTTCTTCAATGGGGCTGGGTGTTGGTTCTGTTCATGAGGGTGATTGGCGTGGTCTGGCTGGCCCGCTCGCTGGATCATTGGCTGGATATACTCTTGCCGGCGGAATCAATCTTTGAGACTGCGACGACCGACGAAATCCCAGCGCTGATCGTCCTCTTTGCCATCATCGATATGATTGCCGGTGTGGGCCTGTGGCTGGCCTCGCCCTGGGGCGGGGTGCTGTGGATTGTCGCTGTCACCTTTGAAGCAGTTTTGACTTTCATTCTACCGGCCTTGTTCAGCATGCCAAATCTAACTTTGTTGTTCGATTTGGTTTTAGTCATGCTGTATTTCTCCTTAAGCTGGCTGGCGACAACTGAAAAAGACGCACGATAGCGCGGTTAACAAATGCTCCGTCCAAGATGAAAGATCAACGTCTTAAACGGCATAATTTCAACTAATACCTTGTTTGTTTAGAGGAATTTCATGGTGAACGCTTTCTTAAGTTCACCATTGATTCACCTCAAGAAGTAAACAGCGGATTCATTCTGTTATTTAAACGGATTTTCATAGGTCCCCGCTAAATTGAACCTACAAACGAGCTGCCGGTCGCAAGATTAGGCAATAAAGGTAACGGGGTTTATTATGAATACTGTGACAAAAATCGAAGCTGCTCCAGTTCAACAGGACGCCCATAAAGAGGTGCGCCCCGCCTATCTCGAAGCGCTGACTTTGGTGGAGCGTCTGCATCGCCGGCTTCTGGATGTGATCAAGGATGAGTTTGATCGCAGGGGTCGCAGTGACATCAACGCCGTTCAGGCCCTCTTGCTGTATAACATTGGTGATAAGGAATTGACTGCCGGTGAGTTGCGCACCCGGGGTTATTATCTGGGCTCGAACGTGTCCTACAAT
>CAIVAX010000435.1 GCA_903903935.1 uncultured Hyphomicrobiales bacterium
GCCACCGGCCGGGCGCACAAAGCGCGCCTGCTCCGTAAACAAGGCCGCTACGCCCGCCCAATCGGCTTGATCATTCAGCAGACCAAAAGCTGTAATGAGTTTGGCAATGTCATGTTCGGCAAGCAGACGATCTACAAGCAGACGATCTAAAGGTGTCATGCGGGTCACTTTTGATGAGCAGCCTATGCCTGATGGGCAAAAGCCCAATGGAGCCGGAGTTGCGCAGCATAATCTGCCCATTATAACCTGACCAGAGCTATGATGGGCAAAGTGGGAGCCATCCACGCCCCTTTCTTAAAGTGCTAAAGGAGAGTAGAGTCATCAGAGGTCAGCCCCATGGGGGACATTTGAGCCAGCCAAATCATTTTACAGGCAAAATAGCAGCTTCATTGCCCATCGCGCCGGGCGGGATCAAATCATAAAATCCGCTAATCCGAATTTTGACTGTCACTTTACCTGCAGCGGAATTTTGAAAATACCAACCATGAATGCCCTCAAAGGGTGCCGTGAGTGCACCGCGCGCGCTTTGTGCCGAATCCTGCTTATAGACGGCCACAGTCATAGGCTCGCTGGCTTTGGAACCATTCATTGTGCCGTAGCCAGATTTGGGGAGCGTGTGTCCATGGAAATCATAGTAGAAGTCTTCTGGCTCTTCTGTGCCAATCGCCTCCCATTCAAACACTAGAGAGGCATTTTTCTGCATATGAACTTTATATTCGATTTCATATTTGTCCCCTAAGCGCCCCATGGGCTCTAGCTCAATCGAAATCACATTGGTCCGCAACGGAAGTTGATAATCATGTGCACGGGCATGATCTCCTGCATTGGGATCAATGCGCTGCTCTTCTGGAGCCCATAGGCGAGATAGTCCAGTCCATTCGCCAAGGCCTGTTGGATCGCGGCCATATTCTGCTGGTAGAATGGCCGCAACAAGGATGAAGGCGCTAACAAAGAAAGAGACAGCTAATGTCAGCACCAGCCCCCGCGCCCTCATTGAACCTGGCTGAGAATTAAGCTCACTCATAGCATTTGACCTGCATAAAAATATCCTGCCAGCTGATAACCCGCTAACAAAAATCCTAAAAAGATCAAAACCACATTGGTTGAAGAAGACATGACCCCGAAGACTCTATGACCTCGCAACAAGGTCAAGATCACAACAAGAAAAGAGAGCATCAATAATTGCCCAAGTTCCACGCCTAAGTTGAAGGAAGCAAGATTAGCAAAGAGACCTTCAGAGGGCATGCGCAAGGCTTGCAGCTTGGTTGCCAGACCAAAGCCATGGACAAGACCAAAGCATAAAACCATCAGCCGATTATTAGGCTGAACACCAAACAAATTTTGAAAGCCAGAAAGATTGTCAAAGCCCTTCCACGCAACTGACACGCCAATAATCGCATCCACCAAATAAGAATTGACGCGAAGGTCTGCAACAACGCCGCTCAGTAAAGTAATAGAAAGACCAATCGAAAATAATGTTACATAAAGAGCCACCTCTTTTAGCCTGTGCAAGAAAAAGATAACCCCAAACAGAAAGAGCAAATGATCATAGCCTGTGATCATATGCTTGGCACCAAGATAAACAAAGGGCAAGAAAAACGCGCCATGACTGGCTGCAACAAAGGCCGCATCCTTACCACCAATGGCATGTGCAAAAGCAAAGCTCGGCAGTAAAATGCCAATCAGGCCCAGACAAAAAAGGCCCTGCCGTCCCTGCATTCCCGCTCCCTCTGCTCAAACACAACAACAATGCTACGCAATGGGAGACCAACCTGCAACAGGCCGCACAGCCATAAATCCTCACACCTAAGCATGCCCGGCCAATGCCGCCACACCCAGACTGATCGAATAGAGCCCGACCAAAACAATCAACAGACTAGAAATATAGGGAGCGCGCCGCGCAAAGCTGTTAAAGCCAGCCCATTTTTGTGAGACATGGCGCACACTCAAAGCAGCGGCCACACCAACGCCCACCATGGTCAAGGCCAGCCCGATGCTGAAGCAAAGAACCAATGTTGCTCCCAGTACAAATTGTTTCAATTGAAGGCAAATCAACAAAACCGTGATCGAGGCGGGACAGGGAATAAGCCCGCCCGTCAGGCCAAACACAATGATTTGCCCTGTCGTCGCTTGCCGATTGGCAAAGCGGCGCTGAATATCGGCGGCATGGGCGCGCTCGTGCGCATCCTGATCTTCGTCATCATGATCATGATCATGATGTTCGACAAACTCCAATTCATGATGACTGGATTGCCCATCCTGCGCGAGAGTGAGGTGAACTTTAAATTCATGCGGCTCAGCAATGTCTTGCGTCGATTTGAAAAGTCCAGCCTCTTGCTGAAACGAAAATTCCTCTCTTGTTCCATCGGGGCGCAGGATCTCGAGGGCGAGCGATAGATCCGCCCCATCACGCATGTGCGGGCCCCGCAAGCGCCAATGAGCTGGCACGCCCTCTTCAAAAATTTCGAGCTGGAAAGCACCCCATGGCGTCGCAAACTCATGCACCGCCTCATG
This sequence comes from uncultured Hyphomicrobiales bacterium, assembly GCA_903903935.1. Taxonomy (GTDB): domain Bacteria; phylum Pseudomonadota; class Alphaproteobacteria; order Rhizobiales; family Beijerinckiaceae; genus Terripilifer. The sequence goes on from CAIVAX010000435.1 coordinate 2,515, forward strand.
CGAATGATGACCCATTATCTGCTGATCAGCATGAGTGCGCCAGACCATCCATAGGGCAATTGCAATGATGAGACTGCCCGATAGGATTTGAAGATAGGGTTCCCAATCTTCGCCCGCTGCCCCTGATCCAAAATAAAGGCCAGTGAGCGCAATCAACCAAACGATGAGTGTATGCGACACAGTGGCGGCCAATCCCAGCAAGATTGCTTGGGTCACAGTGCCGCGCACAGCAATGATGAAAGCTGCCATCATGGTCTTGGAATGGCCCGGCTCCAATCCATGCAAAGCACCTAATAAGATAGCGCTCGGAATGAAGAACCACGCATTGCTTGTGCCCTGCGCCAATAATTCTGAAAAAGAGATCATACCAAGGCAATCCAGCTAAAATGAGAATGATGAGAGGACTCCACTCGCTCCTGAAGAAAGGTGGATGGCATCGAACACTTCTCCTCATCAAAGCCAGCTGGCCGGCTCGTCAGCAGCCCTTCAACAAGGCCATCAACTCTGCTCGTTCATAGAAAGCCTTCTTTGATAACACAAGATCTATCTGGCAGGCTTGGCCAATAGTCTTGACCGATTTTGCCAGACAAGTGTCTCCATTTGCCTTGATCGCAAAGCTGGACACACCAACTCTGAGCTTGAGAGGGATTATGTGACAGAGCCAGACTTTGCCAAGCCACGTTCATACCAATGCGCACTTGCATTAACAATTTTAACAACAGACAACATCACCGGAACTTCGATTAACACGCCAACTGTCCAGCCCCCTATTTATGTACCAGTGATTTGTGGGTTCACTAAGCATGTTTCTGGGACCGGCGGGCGCATGCCAAGGGCGTGATGGGGCCGGTATGGTTATATTGTTTGAGCCATTGATTGATGACGGTTTGGGCCTGGCGGGTGGTGCTAAACCATTCGGCGTTGAGAACCTCTCTGCGAAGGGTTCCGTTGAAGCGCTCATTGTAGCCGTTCTCCCAAGGTGAACCTGGATAGATCCGGATCGGCTTGATGCCGACTTTGGTCAGCCAATCTGTGAAGGGTTCGGAAGAGAACTCCGGGCCATTATCAGAGCGCAGAAATTCAGGTTTCCCTCGTTTGAGCAGTAAGGGGTAAAGCGCTTCCAGAACCTCCGATGATCCCATCTTGTTGGCGACGGTCACGGCGAGGGCTTCGCGGGTGTACTCATCAAGAACTGTCAGCATCTTGTAGGGGCGACCATTGCTGAGCTTGTCATGGACAAAATCAATCGACCAGACATGGTTCGGATAATAGGGCCGCAGCCGGATGATCGAGGCATTATGGTGGTAGAGCCGCTTGCGGCGCTTATGGCGAGCGGGCAGCTGCAAACCCTCTTCCCGCCATATCCGCTCGACCTTCTTGTGGTTGATCAAGAGGCCTTCAGTCTGCAAAAGCTCATGGATCTTGCGATATCCATATCGGCCATATTGCTTGGCCAGCCGGATCACAGCTAAGCGCTGATCATCATCGCTCTTCTGAGTAGTCTCATAGCGCAGGGTACTGCGGGCAATCCCAAGAACCTCGCATGTCCGCCGCTCGGATGTGCCGAGCTTCTGGCGTGCCTGAACGACCGCACCCTTCAGGTCTTCAGCACTCAGATCTTGGGTTTTAAAAAATCCAGGCTTTCCTTTAGGATCAGCTTATCGAGCTCCAGATTTGCAACGATCTTCTTGAGTCGTTGGTTCTCCTTCTCGAGCGCCTTGAGTTCTGCCAGCTGCCCCTTGGCCATCCCGCCGAACTTCTTGCGCCAGATATAATAGGTTGCGTCACTGATCCCGGCTGCCCGGCAAGCCTTGGCAATGTCCGCCCCGCCAGCCAGATCCAGTTCAACCTGTCGTAAAATCCTCAGACAATCCTCATCCGAATATCGCTTCCGGGCCATCCCATACCCTCCCTCATGGAACCACAATAGTGGCCCAACTTTAGGGGGCTAAGACACAACCACTGTGGCCAAAGCTGCGCCTGATTGCAGACCAAACAGACTAATGGCTGCGGCAACAGAGAGCTCGAAAAAGTTACTCGCCCCAATCAAGGCCGAGGGACCAGCAACACAATGCTGCTCACCCAACATGCGATTGAGCAGATAGGCGAGCCCCGCATTGAAATAAACTTGAATGACAATTGGGACTGCAAGCAAGCCAATCACCAGCGGTTGATCGATAATCTGATCGCCTTGAAATCCAAACAAAAGAATTAATGTCGCGAGCAAAGAGACGAGTGAGAGCGGACCAAGTCTGGCCAAAAGACGCTCCAATGCCAAAGGGCCGCCAGCAGACAGCAC
>CAIVAX010000436.1 GCA_903903935.1 uncultured Hyphomicrobiales bacterium
GCCAGCATGGATTTGCCCGAGCCGGGCGGGCCAGTCATCAGCAAATTATGCCCGCCAGCTGCAGCGATTTCGAGGGCGCGTTTGGCACTTTCCTGCCCCTTAATATCGCGCAGATCGGCGAGCTGACCCGCCGCAGGGCGTATGGCTGGTTCAGGGCGTTTCATCACCTGCGTGCCGGCAAAATGATTGGCAATCTGGATGAGGGAGCGCGGCGCCAGAATATCAATCTGGGTTGAGGCCCAAGCGGCCTCGGGGCCGCTGGCATGGGGACAGATCAGGCCATGTCCTCTGGCATTGGCGGCAACAGCCGCGGGCAGAGCACCTGATACGGGCGTGAGCGTGCCATCAAGCGCCAGCTCGCCCAGAATGGTGTAGCCCTGCAGAGCATCGGCGGGAATGGCGCCAATCGCCGCCATAATCCCCAAGGCAATGGGCAAATCATAATGGCTGCCCTCTTTGGGAATATCGGCGGGGGCGAGATTCACCGTGATCCGTCGGGCGGGAAGGGCAAGGCCCGAGGCGTTAAGCGCTGCCCGCACCCTTTCGCGCGATTCAGCGACGGCTTTATCGGCCAAGCCCACGAGGGTGAAGCCGACATTGCCATTGGCAATCTGCACCTGCACATCAATGGGCCGGGCTTCGATGCCTTCAAATGCCACTGTAGCAACGCGCACGACCATGATCGGCTCCTGAGATTTGTAAATCTACAGGATACAATGACTGCCGACAAGAATGGAATGACGCTCACGCCTTGGGCAGGCTGGCGCTGATCTCATTCAAAAATCCCGCCAGATCATCGGTGACGAACTCCACATTGGGCGGTCTGTGCTGAATGGCTTCCCAATCTTCGCGATGATCTTTTTGGCCCTGCCGGGGGGTGATGAGCACGGTGCGCATGCCATGGGCAAAGGGCACAGTCAGATTGCGGGCTATATCCTCAAACATGGCTGCGCGCTGGGGATCAATGGCATGGGTGTCGAAAAAATTTTCATACACTTGCGGATCGGGTTTAGGCACGAGTTTGGCCGCGACAATGTCGAAGACATCTTCAAACAGATCCGAAAGACCCAAATGCTCAATGGTCTTGAGGGCATGATCGCGCGAGCCATTGGTGAGGATCAGGCGGCGTCCAGGCAGGGCCTCAATCGCTTTGGCGAGGGTTAGATCTGGTTTGATCGATGAGCGATCAATGTCATGGGCAAAATCAAGAAAGTGATCGGTATCGATCGCATGATCGCGCATCAGCCCCTGCAGCGTCGTGCCATAGCGCTGATAATAAAATTTCTGCAAGGCACGCGAGGACAGGCCATCCAATCCCAGAAGATTACTGAGAAAGATGGTCATGCGCGCATCAATCTTCGGCCATAGATCGCTGTCGGAGGGATAGAGCGTATTGTCGAGATCAAAGACCCAAGTGTCCACGCCAGCAAAACGTCTGGCTAGTCTGGCCTTTAATCCCTCTTCATCGCTGTGCGCTGCATCCGCCAAATCAACTCCTCTGCCTGATCGAGATGTGCCTATTTGGTGATGAGCGTGCCAGCTCCCTTATCGGTGAGCAATTCAAGCAGAACGGCGTGCGGTTTTTGGCCATCGAGAATGACCACACCTTCCACGCCCTGCTCAATCGCATAAATACAGGTCTCGACCTTGGGGATCATGCCGCC
>CAIVAX010000437.1 GCA_903903935.1 uncultured Hyphomicrobiales bacterium
GTTCAAAACCAAACATAAGCTCAACCTGCCGCTGCTCTCGGATGAAGATAAGGACATGCTTGAAGCCTATGGCGTGTGGAAAGAAAAGAGCATGTATGGCCGCACCTATATGGGGGTGGAGCGCACCACTTTCCTGATCGGCGAGGATGGTAAAATCATCCAGATTTGGAACAAAGTGAAAGTGGCCGGTCATGCGGCAGAAGTGCTTGCCGCTATTCCTAAGGGCTAACCAGCCCTGAGATTTGCGGAAAGTTAACCATATTAAGATCTTATGCCCTTGATCACATGTGGCGGCCCCAAGGTCGCCACTGGAGGGCGTCGATTTTGTCTAAAGATGATTTTTATAGTCAATTGTTTGAACGCACCCGCACCGAAAGCAATTGGGCTGTGCGGACAAGTCAGGATCAGCCGCCCTATGAAGCTGGAGCGCGGGGCAGGATGTCCTCGGCGATCGACCCAAACCAAGCCTGGGCGATCCAATCTGATGCCCGTGAGCCTCGACAGGACTCATCGACTAACGCTCTAAGCTCTTTGTTCGCTCTGTTTGCAAACTGGTTTGCTCAGCTCGTCAGCACATGGACATCCGCAAGGTCCGATCAGACCAGTGGAAGTTGGGGATCGCAAAATTCCAATCGCTATTATGGTCAAGATTCAGCAGCCACAATGGTGCGCTCTGGATTGGGCTTTACTCTTCTGAACAGTCTCTCGCCCCCCATGATCATTCTGATGGGTGCGCTGTCTCTGGGTACCACCGGCTTTTATGTTTTGCGCGATCAGATGATCATGAGCCTCATTCAAAGACAGAATGAGCTTGAACTGACCTATGAGAATAGGCTTGTAGGCATGCGCTCGGAGATTGATAAAATCACCAGCCGCCAAATGGTCGATCAGGACAGTGTTGAAGGCCGCATGCAGGCAATACTTGCGCGCCAAGCACAATTAGAAAATCGAGCCAGCATGATTGCCGCGCTCTCGGATCAAGTCGGCTCTATCCCCTCCGCCGCCAATGCAGGGACTGAGCGCATGGGGGCAAAGTCTGGGGCTGATAAATCGCTCAATCCGTCATCCGCCAGCTCAAAACCGCTCTATGAGTCCGCGCCTTCACAGGACAGCGCCTTGGGCTATGCGCCCAACGCGCCTGCAGCAGCTGGCGAGAAAGCACTGAACACGCCACTCCTCAAAAACAAACCGCAACCTGAAGGACTGGAGCTCGGCAGGCCGGACTCTAACAGATACGAGACAGGTCCCAGAGCCTCTTTGACTCTCAAGCCGGTTCATAGAAGCTTTTTGGACGAGTCTCAGCCTTTGGAAGCGCAATTGGATCGATTGTCAGGGGCCATTGAGGACCTAGAACAACGTCAGGTCGCTATTATTGCCAAGGCTCGTGCTCAATATGCGAATGTCGCGTCAAAGTTGAAAATCGCTTTTTCAGAAATCGGCATTTCTCCTGATCATCTCATCACCTCACACAAAAATGCAGGCGCCATGGGTGGCCCCTTCATTCCCATGAAGCTCAATCCCAAAGCAGGCGGTTTTGAGGGAGAAATGGCTAAACTTCAAGCCGAACTCATCGCGACTAAAGCCATGCGTCAGGCCTTGCCTTATGTGTCTTTGCGTAAACCTCTGCCAGTCATCGATCTGACGTCAACCTATGGCTATCGAATGGATCCTTTTATAGGTCGCATGGCCATGCACACAGGCATTGATTTACGCCTCGCGCGTGGTGCGCCTGTTCATGCCACGGCTGCAGGAAAAGTGGACTCGGCTGGGCATAATGGCGGCTATGGAAACATGGTTGATATTGATCATGGCAATGGCTTGGTCACGCGGTATGGCCATTTAGCCTCGATCCCTGTCAAAGAAGGTCAGACAGTCAAGA
>CAIVAX010000438.1 GCA_903903935.1 uncultured Hyphomicrobiales bacterium
CAGGGCGGACTGTGCAGTTTTGAACAGGCCGATTGCAGTGCCAGTCCCGGTGGCCTGTGGGGTCCGCCTAGCACGGCTTTTGGCGCCAATGAGATCAAATCGATTGAAAAGAGCCGATCGCTCTCCGATAGCCATGTGCAAGCCTATTTCAGGGCTATCCTAAGCCAGACCAAGGATAAAAAGCTGGTCCGCGATATAGCGGCCGATCAGGCGGGTTTTTCCGCCAAACGGGATGAAATCTGCCGGGATTATGTGCGCGAAGATCAGCATGGATTCTGCTCTCTCAGGATCACCGAGGCCCGCGCTTTATCTCTCAGCGCCAGATTGAAACCTGACCAGACAGGCAAAGTGAATGGCGCGCCCAATACGGGCAAACCGCCAGCGCCCTTCTCCTCCCCGCAAAGGCTCAATCCCTGAGTTGAGCCGCCCCAGATTCCCAGTCTAAGAGGGCTTGTTTGCAAGCCAGACCCCAATGATAGCCGGTCAGCGCGCCATTGCGTCCCACAACCCTGTGGCAGGGAATGAGCAAAGCCAGAGGATTGCGCCCAATGGCTGAGCCAATGGCGCGGGCCGCCTGCGGGCGCCCCAAATGGGCGGCAAGAGCGGAATAGGTTGAGGTTTGGCCGGCCGGAATGCTCAACAAGCCCTTCCAGACCATGATTTCAAAAGCAGAGCCCAGCAGCACCAGTTTCAGCTTGTCCTCCGGTGAATGAGACAGGGGTGCAAAAACATGCTGCGCGAAGGGCTCGGTTTGGGAGGGCCTGTGCTCAAAGCTCGCGGCTGGCCAGCGCTCTTGCATATCCCTCAGAGCCCCAGAATGATCTTGCCCGATAACAAAGCCCAGCCCCAGCAAGCCCCGCTCCTCTCCAATCAGCACAACATCGCCAAAGGGGGAAGCATGAAAGCCATAGGCTAAAGTGAGGCCTGAGCCGCGAAACTTGCGCGGCGAGACTGGCAAAATGATCTCATCAATAGAGAGGCGATCCGCGCCCAGCACGCCTGCCCTCATTTCAACCAAACCATAATCGATTTGCCACAAATCAGCTTGTTGCAGCTTGGGGGATGTCGGCATGGATCACCTCACAGGGACTGATCATCAATTTGCCTTAAATCCCAGCCAACAACCAGCGCGATGAGAGCTCAGCTTCACCATGTTCAACAAGGAAAAATTCCTCTATAAGGCCAAGATATGAGCATGAGCCCGCAAGCCCCCGTGACACTCGCCCTGCCGGCAAAGCCGCAGGGCAGAACTGTCCTGCTGTGGACCTTGATCGGGTTTGGTTTGGTCTTTCTTTGTGCCCTGCTCATGTGGGCTAGCTTTGGGCCGGAGATTTACATCTCAATGCTGACTGTGGTGGCCAGCTGCTTTTAAGCCTAGAACCAGAATTAGCCAGCTGGCTCATACCCGCCGCACGCTTATGAAAGTCTGTTAGATGATTATGCGTTTGCCTCGACTTGTGTTGGTTTTGTCAGCCTTACTGGTTGGCCTCATCCTATTGGCCACAACCTTATTGCTCACCAATGCCAATCGTCAGTCGCAACCCAATCTTGGGATTGGCGGACCCTTTCGTCTGATCAACCAGGAGGGTGTTGAGGTCAGTGAGCGCGACTTTCTGGGTCGCCCTAGTCTGGTGTTCTTTGGCTATACCCATTGTCCGGATATTTGTCCGACAAAATTGCTCGAAGTCTCTGAAATTTTTCGCGCCCTTGGCGCCGAGAAAAAGATCAATGCCCTATTTATGACCATTGATCCTGAGCGCGACACGCCTGCCCTGTTAAAGGACTATTTGAGCAGTTTTGATCCTCGCATTGTGGGATTGACCGGCACATCGGAGGCCATAAGCTCTGCCGAAAAAACCTTTCGGGTTTATGCGCGCAAAGTTGAAACGGGAGAGGGCAGCTATTCAATGGACCATACGGCGCTTGTCTATCTCATGGACCGGCAAGGGCGTTTCATAAGCGTGTTCAATACCGAACAAGATGTTCAAGCGGCCGCTAAGGCCTTGGCGCCCTATTTATGAGCTTTAATGCAGGGTTGACCCTTCGTTTTCATCACAATTTAAGACCTGTGGCAGATATTAGTGAGTGTCGCTGCAATGCCTATGAGGAGCTTTTGGATCAAGATATTTCCAGATAAGCCCCTAGGCGAGTTCCCGTTCGATCAATCCCGAAACAGTTTTGTCAGTATCGCTCCACCAGCCCCTCAAACGGACCTGGAAAATCTTTCAAAAACCTCTCAAAGGGTTGAATTTCTATGCTATACGCTCAAAATCTCGAATCAGCCTGCCATGAGGCCATTCCCTTGACTACACAAATGGCGTCATCGCCCGAGCCTATCATGAGTGAGGATGTTCACCCTTCGGCCGAGGGGCGAGCATGGTTACGCCGCTTAATGCCCTATCGCGAGCCTGTTCTGGTGCGC
>CAIVAX010000439.1 GCA_903903935.1 uncultured Hyphomicrobiales bacterium
GGCGGCATCGGCTGATTTCTTTTGTAGAGCGGCATAAGCAGCCAAGCCTTTTTCAGCAAGACCGGCATTGATAAAGCGCATTTCAAATGTGCTAACTTCAAGATCCATCATCGCCATCATCGCTGCGGCATCGCCCTTCGACAAAGCCTCAAGATCAATATTGTTAAACTGACCCGACAGACCCAGAGTTCCGGCATCGGTCATGCTGATATCCAGCTTATCAAGTTTTTGACTGCGCTTGACGGGATCAAAAGAAAATTGCGTAGCAAAACTTAGATCGAGCTTGTCATAGCCATATAATTTCAGCAATTGCGTTTGATCGCTGGAGGGCGGCATTGCCACAATCAAATTCTTGATCTCAGCAGAGCCAGAGACAGGAATTTGACCCTCAAATTTGGTTTCACCCATTGCCGAGCCAAGACTGGCCTTGATGAGATTACCTCCCGGCGCAGTCGGGCTGATCGTGTCATCTGGGCCTATCAGGTCAAAGCCAGCCCAATTCATTTTACCAATGCGAAACGTCATATCCTCGATTTGGCCTGTCCTTAGAGCGCCAAACAGGCCCGATGCATCGCCCTGATCCAGCGACAGCGCATTCACTTTGACTGTGTATGTGCCATTCTTATCGGGCGTAAACGAACCATCCAATCCGGCAAAATCGAACTTCTCAAACTGACCGCGATTGATTTTGGCAGCAGAAATGGCGCGCAGAGTGAGCAGCCCATTACTTTCCGTCATCTGGCCTTCAGGAATATAGAGGCGGGCAGCCTCCATTTTGTCGAGCAAGCTCGCGGCAACATCTTTGGGAGTGTCGGCTGAGAATAATTTGGCGACTTCATCGCGGCTGAGATTGGTCGCAGTGACTTCAATGCGCGGAAAGAGCAGCGTGTTTGTATCGCCATAAGCGATCTTCACATTGGTCAGAGTCACATCTTCAAGCGCCAGCACCTGGCCGGGGACGGCCAGAAGAGCGAACAGGCCAATCAGTGCACTTGTTTTCATCATTTTCACCATTGGCCAATTCTCCTTGTGTGAAGACCGCTGCATTCGATGAGAGAATATTCCGCATCCTCGCTTGAACCATAACCCTGAACAAAGCGTAGAAAAAGGATGAGCTCAACTGAACCTAATACTAATTTTGATCCATCCCCATTTCTCTCGAGCCTGCCACAAGGCGGTGCGGCCTTGGTCATTGGCGCCAGCGGGGGAATTGGCTCTGCTTTTATGGGGCATTTACGAGAAAACAAGCAATTTTCTCACGTCCTTGGCCTGTCCCGCAGCTCCCATCCGGCGCTGGATTTAAGCTCAGAGGCCACCATTGCAGCGGCCGCAGACACAATCCGTCAGTCAGGTCAGGTGCCGCGCCTGATCATTCTGGCCACTGGTATGTTGCATAAGGGGGTGATCCAGCCCGAGAAAGGCTGGCGCGATCTTGATCCCGATGCCATGGCACGCAGCTTTGCCGTGAATACAATTGGCCCCGCACTGGTGATGAAACATTTTCTGCCCCTCCTGCCCCGCGAGGGAAAATCCGTCTTTGCCGCCCTTTCAGCCAAGGTCGGCAGTATTGGGGATAATCGGCTGGGCGGTTGGCATTCGTATCGGGCCTCGAAGGCTGCGCTCAATCAGATGATCCGCACCATGTCTATTGAGCTGCACAGACGGGCGCCGGAAGCCCTCTGCGTGAGCCTGCATCCGGGCACAGTGGCAACCCGCATGTCAGCGCCCTTTACCAAATCAGGCTTGAACTCGCTCTCGCCCGAGGAGTCTGCGCTGCGCCTGTTGCAGGTGGTCGATCAACTCACCCCTGAGCAAACCGGCGGGTTCTTTGATTATCGCGGCGAGGCACTGCCATGGTGAAAGCCGCAGAGGAGAGGGTCTTTCGCAAGCCCCATTTGCCGACAAAAATCTGTCAGGCCTGCCAGCGCCCTTTTGCTTGGCGCAAAAAATGGCGGCTGAATTGGGATAATGTGAAGACCTGCTCTGAGCGCTGCAAGACGCAATTGCGCCGTTCAGCCAAAAATGGCGACGCCAATGATCCACGGATGCAAGACCAGCATTAGTCCGTAAGCGAGCGAACCCGCCACCAGCGCCACGCCATCGGCTCGGGTGAAATGCGACAGACGTTCAGCGCCCATATCACCCCGGCGCTTGACACTGATGCGATCAAACACAGCCCAAGCCAGAAATGATCCAAACAGGATCATGCCGCCCAAATCCCCATTGGCAAGAAGATGCGCCAGTGCCCAAATTTTAATGGCGACCAACATGGGATCACGCAACCAGCCGCGCAAACGGCTTGGCTTTGAACCCATGCTCGCCAAAGCCACAAAGGCAAACCACATCAAAGTCAGAGCCAGATGGCGCGTCCACACCGGCGGCGACCAAATGACCACATAATCCTGCTCGCGATAGGTCGAAAACCCATAGACGATCAGCACAAAGCCAATCAGCGACACGATCGAATAAATGGCTTTGTAAACGCTCTCGCCCCATTGGCTGATCAGCGCCTCGCGTCTTGCCCTTTGCGTCGAGAGACTATGCATGCCCAAAAACAGGACCAGTCCCAAAATCAAAATCGACATAATGAAATTCCTATTGTGAGAAGCCTTGGGCCATTTCAGGCAAGAAGGGGCACAAGAAGGGACAAATGAGTGGGTCAACATGCAACGGATCGGGCGGAGCAAGCAACCCCATTTCGTTTTTCATCAAAAAAGGCTAGGCTGAGGAAATAGTTGGCGTTTTGGAGGCCTGCATGAAACGCTCTGCAATCCTGATCTTGTTTCTGTCCCTTGCGGGCGCGCCTTATGTGTTCACTTCTGAGCTTGTCACCCCCGCACAAGCGCAAGATGCCTGTGCCCGTGCCCTGATGATGGCGGGCGAGACACGCGGCCGCTTTGGCCAGCCCAATGAAGAACGCCAGAAACGCATACTTGAAGAAGAATGTCAGAATCTCCGGCTCGAAGATAAGAACCGGCAATTATTGGCGCAAAACCGAATTGCCGCCCGCTCGGCCTGGAATGGCATGCGCCAGCCTGTGCGCGAATGTATCGACAAAAAGCTCGAATATGATGGCCGCTCGGTCGAGCAACTCATCTCGGCGGGAATCCCCCCCTCGGATGAGGCGATCAAGGATTACCGCGTCCAATGCGTGATGGCCCTCCCACAATAAGATATATTCTATATATTTCAATAACTTAAATATGGCATAAAACATGCTGAGTCCTTTGCGTCTTCATGGCGCTAGGGTGACATGGTCGATTACGCACAACGCCTGCTTAGCCAAATGTCCAGTCTGGGCTCTGCCCGCACCGGCTTGGTCAACCGCGTCCAGCAAAAACTCGATAGCAATCAAGACGGGCAGCTGAGCGGCGCGGAATTCCAGACTTTTTTTGCTAAATTGCAGCTTGATCCCTCGCACGCCAGTGACCTCACCAACCCTTCGGGTGGCTCTGGTCTGCACAAAACACTCTTTCAATGCATGCTCTATCCCTCCTTTTCGCATAATTATGCGCTGGCCGCCTATCAGGCGCAGGAGATGCTCCAAGGGGTCGATAGATCGCAAAATGGCCAGATCAGCTCCGCAGAACTGATGAGCTATGGCCAGACGCCCACTGACCCATCATCCAATCCCGTGGATCCCAAACCGCAAGATCCACCTGCGACCGATCCAAATAGCAATGCTACCGACACACAAAGCCTGACCGCGCAGCAGCGCGCCCAAGATTTGATGACGCAATATGATACGCAGGAGAAGGGCTACATCGTCACAGATGATCTGACGCTAGCTTGGACGAAAGATCCAAATCTGGGCGATCCGGCCAATGCGCAAAATGCAATCGATGCATGGGATCTCAATGGCGACAATCAGGTCAATCTGGATGAAATGACCACTGGCATTTCTGCAATGGATCAAGCCGATAACATTATGGCTGCCTTTGATCCGCAAGGCACAGGCCAGATTGATATCGCCAAAGCCCAGACCCTCAAACCCGCCGGATTTGAACAAACGGCAACGCGCTTCTCAGACTGGGATGTCGATAAAAACAATCAGCTCACGCGCCAAGAAATCATCCTTGGTCTTGAACGGGACGCTGGCAAAATAGCTGCCCCTCAACCACCAGTTCCGCCACCAGCACAGCCACAAAATGTCGATCCTTCGCTGGTCGCGGCCAGCCTGATGGCGCAATATGATACGAATAAGGATGGCGGCATTTCACTTGATGAATTCACCACGCAAGCAGCCAAGGATCAATCCATCACCGATGCCAAAGCTACCTTTGCCAATTGGGATGAAAATCAAGATGGCATGGTCACGCTTGAAGAATTGCAAAACGGAGCACAGCAAGTCTTGCAAGCGCGCTCCATTGTTGCGCAATATGATCTCACAAATAAGGGTTATTTTGATACAGCTGATTTAGCCTCTGCATTGGGGCCAGATACAAATGGAACACAGGCTGATCAGATCAAGCAGATCATGAATTTCTGGGACACTGATGGCAATGGTCAGGTCAGCGTCGCAGAAGTCATGTCTGGCATCAAAGCTGGCGGCTTTGTCGGCGGTACGCAATTGAATAGTGATGCACCAAGCACTTCAGCACCAAACCCAGATCAACCCACAAGCGTTTGATCCAAGCCTGAGCGACATTCACCTGAGCCTAACGGAATAACCGCCGCAGAATAGAAGCAGCAAAGCCGATCACAACAAGCCCCCCAACAATGGGCAGGCTGATCAAGAAAGCTCCGGCAAACAAGGTCACGATGAACACAAGGATTGTGAAGGCACCCAAAGTGAGCAGAAACATCGAAAAGGGGCTGATCGGCTTGATGCGAAAACGCAGCACCTCAGGACCGGACATAAACACAAATGTCTCGTCGCGCGTCTGTCCACTCGAGGACTGGGGCGGCAGAATCTCTGGCTCATGGCGCGGCGTTTCAATCCGCGAGCTCTGATGAGACTCACCCTCGCCCCGCGCGATGTGATGAGAAGAAGGATCAGGATCTCGCGTCACGCCCACTCCACATTGACAGCTTTCAAGGCAAAGAAAGCCAGAACATGTCTAATCTGGTATGAGACAAAGGCTTTTTCAAGACAGCCGATAGGTTCGTCTTTCACTCACCCTGATATTCGCAGGGTGAGGAAAGAGCACAATGGCATGTCTTATCTTTGAAACTGGATCAACAGAGCTTAATTAATCGGCTTAATGCTGTTGATGATGGTCTCTATTTCTTTTTGATTTTCATCACGCGCTTCGGCTGAACCCCATAGGGACATCAGCACCACACGCCCCTGCCCGCCGGGAAAGATAACAAATTGAATGATCGTGTCGCCATCAGGGTCGGTCGCATCATAGCTATAAAGAGTGGCGGGAATGCCATTGATGGAGATTTCCTTCTCCACGGCCTTACCCTTGGGAACAATATCCTGATCTTTGAGCCATTGCATATTCTGCTCCATCATCCGATCCAAGCGGGAGGAGCTGGCCGTTTCAATGGTGAAGATAATGTCTTCATCAGGTGAGGAGGCCGTATAGCCAAATTCGATCTCATCAACATCCCAACTATCGGGAATGATCATCGTCGCTGTTGGATTTTTCTCCGGA
>CAIVAX010000440.1 GCA_903903935.1 uncultured Hyphomicrobiales bacterium
CATTTCAATGAAATAAAACTGCCCATTCTCATACAGAAACTCGACTGTGCCCACGCCAATATATTTGAGATCGCGCATCGCCTTGGCGACAATCTCGCCAATCTCGAGGCGCTGGCTCAAATTGAGCGCAGGCGAGGGGCCTTCTTCCCAGACTTTTTGATGGCGCCGCTGCAAAGAGCAATCGCGTTCGCCCAAATGGATCGCGCGCCCCTGTCCATCGCCCAGCACTTGAATTTCAATATGGCGTGGCTTTTCGAGATATTTTTCGAGATAGACTGCATCATCCCCAAAGGCGGCTTTGGCCTCGCTGCGCGCTGTTGAGAGCGCATGCGAGAGATCAGCTTGCGTTTTGGCAACCTTCATGCCGCGACCACCGCCACCTGCGGCGGCTTTCACCAGCACTGGAAAGCCAATCTCTTTGGCAACTTTGATCGCTTCCTGATCATCGGTGATGCCGCCCTCTGAACCTGGCACACAGGGAATGCCTAAGCGCTTAGCAGTGCGCTTGGCCTCGATCTTATCGCCCATAATGCGAATATGCTCGGCCTTGGGTCCGATGAAAGCAATATTATGTTCAGCCAAGATTTCAGCGAAGCGCGCATTCTCTGACAAAAAGCCATAGCCGGGGTGAATGGCATCGGCACCTGTTATTTCGCAAGCGGATAAAAGCGCAGGAATGTTGAGATAGGAATCTCTAGCTGTGGGCGGACCAATGCACACGCTTTCATCTGCCAATTTGACATGCATGGCATCTGCATCAGCAGTGGAGTGGACCGCCACTGTGGCAATGCCCAGTTCTTTGGCGGCACGCAGGATCCGCAAGGCAATCTCGCCACGGTTCGCGATGAGGATCTTTTCAAACATGAGCTTATCCGTTGCCTTCAGGCTTATTCGATAATGGCGAGAATCTGACCATATTCGACGGGCTGGCCATCTTCGACCATGAGGGCGGTGACCGTACCTGAGCGCGGCGCAACGATCTCATTGAATGTTTTCATTGCTTCAACAAGCAAGATCTTATCGCCAGCTTTCACTGTGCTGCCGATCTCGACAAAGGCCTTGTCATTCGGGCTGGGGCGCAAATAGGCCGTGCCAACCATCGGCGATTTCAACGCGCCGGGATGATCATGAGCAGGGGCTGCCGGAGCAGAGCTAAAAGCTTGTGAGGGTGCCGCTGCAGCTGGTGCAGGCGCTGGGGATTGCAGAGCAGCAGGCGCATGCGCAACAGGCGCAGCATGGCTTGCCATTGCGGCAAAGCTCGCAGAATGGCGGCTGATGCGAATGCGCAGATCATCATGCTGCACTTCCACTTCACCAAGGCCCAGACGATTGGCAATTTCACCAATCTGTTCGATCAAAGCTGGATCAATGCGCCCAGCCTTGGGACGCGGCGGCGGCGCAGCAAGCTCGGACTTTTTGGCGCGCGGTGCCGGTTTGGCGGCTTTGGCCGGACGCGAAGCTTTTTTAGCGGTGGGCTTTTTCATCACATCTGCTCTTGAGTTGGATTAGGAGAGGAGGGCCTGCAAGGCCAGATCATAGGAGAGGGAGCCAAATCCCAGAATGACGCCACGGGCAGCGGCGGAAATATAGGAATGATGCCGATAGCTTTCTCGGGCGTGGACATTGGTCAAATGCACTTCGATACACACCGCCTGACTGCCGCGGATAGCATCAGGCAAAGCAATCGACGTGTGGGTGAGCGCCCCCGCATTTAAAATAATGGGAATGCCGGCCCGGCCAGCCTCTTGAATCCAATCCACCAGATCGCCCTCATGATTGGACTGGCGAAAGATCACCTCAACGCCCTGCGCTTTGCCCTTGGCTGTCAGACGCGCTTCAATATCAGCCAAAGTTTCGCGGCCATAGGTCTCGGGCTCGCGTGTGCCGAGCAAATTGAGATTGGGGCCGTTGAGGACATGGACCTGTTTCATGAAGCGATCTGTTTCAGGGACGCGAACGGGTCATAAGCGAAAGAGACATAGAAAAGCTTGGCCTTAAGTGTAAGGGCTGGATTCACCCAGCCTGAAGTGTGTCATTTCTACTCTTCTTGGCTGCCCGAGGAAAGGGCATGGGCCAAGCTTTCAGCATTTCCGCCCCCCTTCCAGCCATGCTAAGCAGGAGATGTGAGGGGCTCCCATATGAATAGGCCTGAGGTTAAAACCCCAGATACAAGACTAGCTTGGGTCATTTTGGCCGCGGGCTTCCTGATTCTCTTTGTCGGGGGCGGCGCCAGATTTGCCATTGGCCTGACGTTAAAGCCCTTAGTCGAGGAGTTTGACTGGCCGCGCAGCCAGATCGGTCTGATTGTAGGGGTGTTTCAAGCCGTTTCAGCCCTTGCCATGTTTCTGGCCGGGCGGTTGATGGATCGCCACAGCCATCGTCTCATCTTGGGTCTGGGCCTGTTGTTGAGCGCTTTGGGTGTGGGCGGCATGAGCCTGATTTCGCAGCCTTGGCAGGCGATGATTATGTTTGGCCTGTTCTTTGGCATGGGCAATGGCATTGCCTCCTCTACCAGCATGGGGGTGATGCTCACCCGCGCCTTTCCTGTGCGCACCGGCATGGCCAATGGCTTTGTCACCTCAGGCTCCAGCATGGGCCAATTGGTGATGATTGCCATTTTGGCAGCTTTTCTGGCGCAGATTGGCTGGCGCAATGTCTATGTCTGGCTGGGTCTGCTTCATATTGTGATACTGCCCGTGCTGATCTTTGGTATTCCCGATGGTCGGCGTTCGGCCGAGCAAATCAAAAGCGCGCCTTTGGAAGGCCTCAGCCTAGGGCAATCTCTGCGCACCGGCAATTTTTGGATCTTGCTGCTGATCTTTGCCATTTGCGGCTTTGATGACTTTTTCGTCTCCACCCATGTTGTGGCCTTTGCCAATGATCGCGGGGCGGGAGATTTATGGGCGGGCAATCTGTTGGCCGTGATGGGCTTGACCGCCTGGGTGGGCGTTTTGTTTGCAGGTTTGCTGGGCGACAAGTTTGGCCCCTTATCAGGCACAACTCTTTCCTTCTTCCTGCGCATTTTGGTCTTTGGGTTGATTGCTGTGGATCAGTCGATCCTCTCTGTCACAATCTTCGCGCTGGTCTTTGGCTTTTCATTCTTGATGACGGCGCCTTTGACGGTGCTCTTCGTGCGCCAACATTTCGGCCTACGTCATTTGGGAGCCATTAGCGGGCTGATCACAATGGTGCATCACATTTGTGGTGGCATTGGCGCTTATTTGGGCGGCTTTATTTTTGATCGCACGGGGGATTATACGCCCGCCTTTTGGATCATGTTTGCTGCTTCCATTGCTGCGATCTTGGCCTGTCTGCTACTCGCCCGCAGGCCAAATCCAAGTCGCAGCTCCAGCGCACGTGAAGCGTGAAGCGTGAGTGCCTTCACGTCCTCAGTGCGCCAGCAACTGAATCCTTAACCACACGTCGCATGACCGCATTTGCGGACATTATCGATTTTGGATTTGAGTTCATCAAACCCAACCGCACCCACTATCACCTCATCGCCAATCACAAAGGAAGGTGTGCCGGTCAGGCTCAATGTATCGGCGATCTTCATCACCTCTTCAATGGAAGCGCGCACATCGGGGCGCTCAACATCCTTATTGAGCCGATCCATATCAACGCCATTTTCTTTGGCCGCCGCTAAAGCTGCCGCTTTATTGGCAGGGCCGCGCGAGGTGAGAAAGCGGCGATGAAACTCCCAATATTTATCACCGCTGAGTTGATTGCGCAGTGCTGTGGCCACTTGCGCCGCTTCAACGGAACCTGGCCCCAGAACCGGAAAATCTTTCAACACGACACGCAGATCCGGATCGGCCTTCATCAAGGCTTGAATGTCATCAACCGTGCGTTTGCAATAGGAACAATTATAGTCGAAGAATTCGACCAAAGTGACTTTGCCCTTGGGATTGCCCACCACAACCTGATTGGGTGAATTGAAAATTTGCGGTGCCAGATCGCTGACTGCTTTGCGACGCGCCGCTTCAGCGGCAACCTTCTCGCGCCGATCCAATTCAGTCAGTGCATCGCGCAAGATTTCCGGATTGGTGAGCAGATAAT
Source organism: uncultured Hyphomicrobiales bacterium (assembly GCA_903903935.1). Taxonomy (GTDB): domain Bacteria; phylum Pseudomonadota; class Alphaproteobacteria; order Rhizobiales; family Beijerinckiaceae; genus Terripilifer. Next base: position 4,060 of record CAIVAX010000440.1, read on the forward strand.
CCTTGATGATGGATTCAATCTCGCTCTTTTGCGCAGCTGGCATTTGTGCCGATGCAAACGAGGCACTCAGGCTAAGACCAAACAGGCCAAGCCCTAGGATCAGACTAAGGCGCTGTAAGAGCAGACTGACTCGGTGCAAAACTCCCGATAACGTCAACATAATCCGCTCCTGTGTAATTGGGCGATGGGTCTGAAGGAAATCTGCGCTGGATAAGCTCAACCCATGTTTATGGCTGAGTATTAGACAGCAGAATCAAGCTTTCGTCACTCTTTTTGCGCAAATCTTGAAGAGTGGGTGTCAATATTTCTGTGGGCGATAATTGAGAATGTCATCCGCCTTTAGCCAGCCGGGTGAGCCTTGTTTGAGTTGTTTTTGCACGCGTGCGGCTTGCGTGCGGGCCTCGACATATTGGCCTTCACGAAACAGGCTCTCGGCTGCAGACAATTGCGCCATGGGCTGATTGCCTTTGCGATCATAGGCCATCGCTAAATATTGAAAGGCTTCTGCGTATTCATCATCTTGCTGGGTGACGCTGGTGAGAATGCGAATGGCCTCATCAACCGATTTGAGATCATTGGTCGCAATCAAAGCATGCCCCAACAGCACGCGGATGGGCTGTGCATTGCCTGACAGGGAAACGGCCTTTTGCAAATGCGGAATGGATTCGCGGGCCTTGGCGCTTTCGAGCAAAGCCTGACCCTTGAGTTCATGAAAATAAGCATTGCCCGGTTGCGCTGCGATCAATGCATCAATCTGGCCATTGGCCTCGGCAAGGCGGCCAAAACGATAGGCCTGAATGGCGCGCGCATAACGCGCGGCCAGCGAGCCATCACTCACAGGATAGCGGCGAGAAATTTCGGCCGTATCGGCAACAAAGCCCACCAGCTTGGCACGCGCCAATTCATGACGCGCCTGCAAGGCTGGATTATCTTGTGCGCCATAACTGGGGCTGGCTTTGACCGCCGATTCCAAAAGCGCAATGCGCTCATTGGGCAGGGGATGCGATTGCAAATAAGGATCAACAGTTGAGGATTTGAACAAGGCTTCAGTCTGAAACCGCTTCAATGTCTCCAGCAAGCCCTTGGGCGATTGTCCTGTTGCATTCAGATACCGAATAGCCGAGCGATCCGCCGCCTGTTCTTCCGCGCGTTGATAGGCCATTAAAGCGCGCGCCACCATTTCTTGCGGGCCCAGCATCACACCCATCACGCCGCGGCTATCAATGCCAACACCGCCATTCTCACCGCGCATGCTGCGCTGTGTTGTTGCTAAAGCTCCCACAGAGGCCAACAAGCCGATGACAGAATAAATCTGCGCATTGGCTATTTCCGTGCGAAGTTTTGCCAGATGTCCGCCGGCCATATGGCCAGTCTCATGGGCAAGAACGCCGATCATTTCATTGGCGCTCTTGGCCTCCATAATGGCGCCGACATTGACGAAGATCTTTTGCCCATTGGCGACAAATGCATTGAAGGCGCGATCGCTAATCAGAAAAATTTTTGTGGCTTTTGCATTGATGCCAGCAGCGCGAAAAATCGGCGCTGCATAATCGCGCATGAGTTGCTCAATCTCGGCGTCGCGGATTGTGCCCATGGGTGGGCGACCAGAGTCTTGCGCCTGCGCGCGCGAAAATATCAGACCTGGAGCAGGCGTGATGATCAACGCAAGGATCATCACAAGGCTCAACAGACATCGTGCAACCAGATCTCTTTTTTGCAGGCTGAGAATCATCAACTCGAACTCTTGTCAGGCTGGTGGAACATCGTTTCCCAGATAACAACTCATATATGGCACTATCG
>CAIVAX010000441.1 GCA_903903935.1 uncultured Hyphomicrobiales bacterium
GACAAGAAATCCTGCCCAGATGAAAGCGGTCATCAACAAAACGACAAGCTTTCGCGTCAGTGCGTGTCGGGGATCAAGGGGCTGGCGCCAGAAGAACCAATAAGCGGGCAAGAGGCCCAGAGCGAAGCTCACCAAATGCTCCTTCACCTCGAAGGACCCGACAGCAGCGCCCATGCGAAGGTTCTCCATGAACACCCGCGCGCCAATGCGATAGGTTGGGTAGACGACCGCGCCCAGTGCAAATGTCAGGAGAAAAAGAATGATGATCGCATTCGTGTAGCTCGCCGCCTTCACCGCGCGAATTCGCCCGATGAAATTCGAATCAGCCGATCTGGACGGCAACCAGAGCGCAACTGCCTGATGGGTGATCGCCCCCAGAAGCAGGATCGCAAGGAGTCCGTGCATGACAAAAAGAAACGTCATCAAAGGGTAGCCCCCCACGAATTCGCCGATTGCCTCAACAAGCGGCGAGCCAGATCAGCCCGCCGCATCGCCCGGTAACACGCGCACTTCATTTCAATCAAGTGGTTCCACCTTCACAATGGATCCGCCATGATTTGAGCCGACCCAAAGCGCCTGCTTGCTTCCCGCCTCCTCGACGAACACGCGCCTGATGTTCGTATTGCGCGGTAGCAGGTAATCGACGACATCCCCTGACTGTGTGTCAAGCCGGCTGACATAGTCAGTAAGCATCGAACCAGTCCAGGCCTCAGCGCCCCCCTTGCTGGAAACGACATCGTAAGGCTGGCTCCAGGGGATCGGCAACTGCCATTCCTTGATTGACCTGGTTTTCGGATCAAACATGGCGATGCCATTCCCACCATACTCGGCAAACCACAATCTGCCTTCGGCATCGACCCGGCCGCGACGGGGACGCGAACCTGAAAATGGGGTCGTGAAAACTTCCGCCAATTTCTTTTCAGCGTCGAACCATCCGATACGCGTCCCGGAGAACTCCAGGAGGAACGGCCTGTTTTTCAGGTCCGTAGGCATCCCATACCCAGGAATGGGCTTGCCGGAAGCGTCTTTTGTTTCACCCATGTGCTCATAGACGCCGGTTTTTGGATCAAGCCGCAGCAGCGAGTGGTCTTGTTGGTCATTGGTCCAAACATAACCATCGACGTCCGAATGTTGTGGCGAGACCATGGACTCCTGCGTGCTCGGGGTCTGCCATTGATCAGGGATCTTGTAGGCATGGACCTTGGCGGTGGCCCGTTCCCAACGATAGACGCCTCCCTGATACATGCCTGACACCCAGATATCGCCATTAGGCGCCTCGCCTATTTCAAGCCCGCCCTTGGGTGAGCCATCCGACTTCATCAGAGGCAGCGCAATGGATTCCACCTTCCCTGTCTTCGGGTCCATGCGGCCCATGAATTGATCGCCGAAATCCGAGAACCAGACCATGCCCTGCTTGTCGACAATGACATCATGTGGCTCCCAATCCTTGCGGGGCAAATCATATTCGGTGATGACAACCTTGGTCGCGCGCCCCTTGGGACGAGGCAGGGTCTTCAACTCGAAACTGCGCGTGGGCGATTGGCTCAAGTTCGCGCTGGCCAGAATTTCGGCCGCCCTTGGCGCAGCCGCCGCACTCACCCTGGGGCGCTCCCCGCGAGGTCCAGGCAAGAGGGGCTGCGGTTTGGTTGGCATGGAGCCCGGCGAGTACAGTCCCATGCGCTTGAAGATATCCATAAACTCCGAAGCTTCGTAGGTCGTGTTCAGCACCTTGGCGATCGTGTGGCAACCCGAGCAATCATCCAGGAAGCGCTTGTCGCGATCCGTCGCGGGAATGGACATGATCCATTCCGCATTGGAAAGTTGGCCCGCCAGATTTTTAGTTTTGGATAGTTTCAGATCAGTGCGGCCATCGGCGCCCTGATCTATCGTGACCTCTTTGGGACCATCAAGCACATAGCCGATGGCGCGAATGCTCAACGTGTATTTGCCAGCTTCCAGCCGATCCGAGGGAAAGGAAAACGTCCCCTGCGCGTCCGTCACAACAGTCACGGAGATCGACGAGCCCGCTTTTTTGGCGGTGACAAGAACGCCCTCCATGGTGGGCTCAGCCGAAGACGTGACCGAACCAGAGAGCCCGGCTGCAAGGGCGCCGCCACTTAAAAGAACGAGGGCGGACACGCCCGAACAAAGCCTCGACAACAACTGACCATTTGGCATTGCACCCTCCCGAGTTGGGTCTTTGACCCTTATTGATTGTGAAGGGAGTGTAGATGCTTAAAACAGCATGTTCAATAGAGGTGATGATCATTCACGGAATTGCTGCAACGCACCATGCAAGGGCGCGCGGGGGCCTCTTGATTGATTGATTTAAACAAAAAAAGTTACCGCCAAGCAAATCCCATGGGTTTGTCACGCCATCGATCGCCGGTCAGTTCAGACTCTATTTCCGGGACAAATTTGCCGCTTCAATATCCATGATGGCGTGGTCCAATCTCATCAAAGACACACATCAGGCTCTCCGCACACGTGACAGTTTCTC
>CAIVAX010000442.1 GCA_903903935.1 uncultured Hyphomicrobiales bacterium
AGTGACCATGCGCGTGTCCATGTCCATGGTCATGAGAATGGCCGTGGCCGTGGGGATGACCGTGATCATCTTCGGCACGATGATGGATGATTTCCTTAGCCCGCGGGCCGCGCGGATCTTCACTGAAGACGAGGGATTTGATCGTCACCGGAACTGTGAAGGAGGGAATGCGCACCTTGCCAAGATCAATATAGTCAAAGTCCATCAGCATGACGCCATCAATGACGAGGATTTCGCTCATCACCATTAATTCTTCGCGCAGCAAAGCGCCCAGGGTTTGCGCCACATCGCCATCGAGCATCACATATATGGGCTTGCCTGCAGCAATCTTATCGGCAAGACCCGCGCTGATGCCCTGAGCAAAGGCATGGATGCGGTCATAAGAGGGACTGCCTGTCCAGCGCAGAGCAAGGGCAATTTCCGTCTCGGCATCTTCCATCTCAAAGGCCTTGCGATGGGCATGGATTGCTTTGGCCAGAGCAGCCGGATCGATAACATCCCCCGCCTCAAAAGGCGGTGAGAGCACTTGCAGATTGCGTCTGGGGAGCAATTTGCCGGGATTGGAAATATAGCTCGTATTGCCGCTCAACTGAACGCTATATTCGGACGCGCCCAAGGCTGTGGCGCGGATACATTCGCGCGCGGGCAAAAGCGGCCAGGGGAGAAAACGTCCAGCATCGATTTTACGACGAATGGCTTTGCCAAGCCGTTTGCCCATATCGCCAAAATCGCGCTCTTCTTTGTCGTAAATATATTCGGCAACACCGCCGGAAAACATAATGCCGCCCAGATCACCAAAATGGAGAATGGGATCGGTGAGGTAGAGATGTTCGACATCATGCGTCATGGGGCGGGCCTTGAGGGCGCTGACCAAAGTCTCCGCCATCACATCAGCCACTTTATCCAATTGCTCGGGGGTGACTTGATCGCCCAGTTTCCAATCAAAGCCGGCGCGGCGGGCATGGGTTTTGCCAGCAGGGTCGAGACGCACAATGCGGAAATTTTCGTCAACCACTTGCAAGCGGCCACCAATGTGGAAGGCCGCAGTCACCATGACCTTACCGCCTTCAATCAGGCCGAGTTTGGTTGTGCCGCCGCCAATATCAATATTGAGCACGCGCATGCGCCCTTCCAGCGAGGCCGCAGAGGCGCCAGACCCATAGGCCGCGAGCATGGATTCCATGTGATGACCCGCTGTGGCGCAGACAAATTCACCGCCCGCCTCTGCCAGCATGCCAGAAATGGCCTGCGCATTTTCGCGCCGCAGCGCCTCGCCCGTCAGAATGACAGCGCCTGTATCAATGTCTTTTTTCTCGACACCGGCCTCGCGATAAGCCTCTTCAATGATCTGGCGTAATTTAAGATCATCAATGCGCGTTTCGCTGGCATAGGGAGTGAGGGAGACAGGCGAGAGATAGATGGTATCGCGCGCCACAACATAATAACGGCTGGTGAGATCTTCAGCCAAGCGGCGCAGGCGAATCTTGGAAAAGATCACCTGTGTGCCCGAAGAGCCAATATCAATGCAGA
>CAIVAX010000443.1 GCA_903903935.1 uncultured Hyphomicrobiales bacterium
AATATGTTTTGTGAATTTCAGACTCATTCTGTCCTCCCAGAGGTGAGACGCACTCAAATTAAAATGCTCTAAAATAAAATTTTTTTAAATTCAGTGCCGCCATGCAATGGTTTATGCAAGTGAATGATCGCAGCCATGAATGCGATCGGATCAACCACATCACGCCATCGTTCTTGTCATTTATGAGCTTCAGCTTATTCTCACTACAGAAAAAAGAAAGTGATTTTTATGGGATGTCTTTTATTTTTGGAGTTGCTTGATGTCTTTCAAGAAAATTGCACTCAGCGCGAATTTAGCCCTATTTCTGCTGCTCTCTTTTGTCTTGAGCACGCCCCTTGAACAAGCGAGGGCGCATGAAATTCCAGTCTCTGCGCGCCTCAATCTGTTTTTTCGGCCTGAAGCTCAGACTTTGATTGTGTTGGTGCGTGTGCCTTTGGCAGCGCTGGGCGATGTCGATTATCCAACACGGGCGGGAAATTTTGTCGTTGTCTCGAAAGCCGATCAGGCCTTGCGCAATATCATCGCCCAGAGCGTTCTTCCCGCGTTCAAAATTTATGAAAATGACCAAGTGTTGGGCGATCCTCAGATCACGGCTATTCGCATGGCATTGCCTTCTGATCGCAGTTTTGAAAGTTTCGAGCAAGCTCATCAAACCTTCGCAAACCCGCGATTGGCTGATGATTTAGATCTCTATTGGAGCCAGCAATTGGTGGATGTGCGGTTTGAATATGCCATTCACGCGCAAGGCAATCGCTTTTCTCTTGATCTTTTGGTGGATCGCTTTGGCCGGTCTGTGACAACAAGTGTCCGCTTCATTTCAGATCAAAAACAGATTCGAGCTTATGAATGGCATGGCAATGCAGGTCTGGTCTATCTCGATCCAGGCTGGCAAAATGCTTTTCTAAATTTTCTGCAAGGCGGGTTCTTACATATTCTCACTGGCTCTGATCATTTGCTCTTCTTGCTGGCTTTACTGTTGCCTATGCAGAGTTTGCGAATGACAATCGTGATCGTTTCCACCTTCACTCTGGCCCATGCCATGACATTAATGGCGACCTATTTTGATTTTATACCCACATCACTCTGGTTCGCGCCGCTCATTGAAGCTTTGATTGCCTCAACCATTCTTTATACAGCCGCTGAAAACATAGTCAGCACACATCTTCAGTGGCGCTGGATCAGTTCATTCTGGTTTGGTATTATTCATGGCTTTGGTTTTTCTTTTGGCTTGAAGGAAAGTTTGCAATTTGCTGGCGATCATCTTCTCGTCTCTTTGCTCGCCTTTAATCTGGGCATAGAGCTGGCGCAAATTCTCTTCATTCTGGTCGGGCTATTCTGCCTCAGGATCTTTTATGCAAGGCTTGAACAGCAAAGAGCGGGCATGATCCTGCTCTCCGCTGTGATCGGACATTCAGCACTGCATTGGATGATGGAGCGGGGAGAGATTTTATCAAAATTTCCTCTCCCCACTTTTGATGTTGTCTTCGCGATCAGCTTTATGCGTGCTTTGATGCTGTGCCTGGCTCTAGTGCTCTTTCTGTGGGTGCTGTTCACGCCGATCAATCGCTTTTTATCGCGGGGCTCTTCTCGTCTCACATCAAGGGGCGTTCATCACATATGACGCCCAAGGAATGAACTCCACACCCAACAGCGCTTGCTTGCCGTCAAACACAGCATCAAATTTACCACCCTTCACTGTGAGGGAAAATTCACTGACGCGGTCTATCGCCAATGTTGTGTTGCGAATGATATCTACTACTTGTTCCACTTTATGGCTTTGATAAGTGGCTGGTGATTTGGGATCATAAAAACGCGTCTCGGCCGCAGGAGAGCGCGGGGCAAATTGCGGCTCAAATTTGACATGCAGCTCAATCGTCTCGCCGCTCTCACTTGTGAGGCTCCAATTCTCTTCCTGCACTATTTTATCTTGTTCGATCCTACTGGCGTGCGAGACTTTGACCTGAGGGGCGATCAGATAGCCCTTAAAATTGCCCTCGGCTTCAAGTTTGGAAGAGGTCAGCCCGACATAGATCATCTGACCATTCGCGCCAGCTGGTCCGCTCACTGGAATTGCAAGATAGGCCTGACGACTGGAGGATTTGCCAATGGGCCGGTTAAATCGATCGGTCACGGCAATGCGCTCAATCAGCACGAGGCGGGCGTTGACATCCTTATTGGCACCCTCAGCCGCAATCGCGCTTGTCCATTCATAGGGCAAAAATTTTGCCAGTGCGCCATCACTCACATGAAACGACAATTGCAGACGTTGCTCGGCGGCATGTTCTACAATTTGTTGGGCATGCAGTTGATTGGTCTGGTTCAAGCCAAGAGTGGCTATGAGCGCAAAAATCTGGACATATCTGGCAGTCCTCATATCAATCTCCATGTGTGCCCTGAGGCGAAATATAATTTTGAAAATGACTTTAAGAATGAGGCAAAGCATAGCCTGCAGGCCTGCCTCGGCCAATCAATTTAATTGAGAAGAAAAACCAACTTCTTATGCTAATGCAGCGACAACCTGCAGGAGGCAACGAAAAAGCCGATCGGAAAATCCGACCGGCTCAACGCTCTTAAAAGTGAGGGTCAGGCTTGGCGCCTAAATCTCGATCTGCCCGCCTACTTCAACGACATGCTGATGCGGCAGTTGGAAAAAGTCTCGGG
>CAIVAX010000444.1 GCA_903903935.1 uncultured Hyphomicrobiales bacterium
AAGATCAGGCACGTGGTTCAGATCAGGGTCGGGCTCAGGACGCTGGCAGCCCGCATGACAGAGGCAGTGAGAAAGCGCGGTCCTTTCACAATGGCCGCCCTGCGTCCAATGAGAATGGCCGTCCACAATTGAGAGGGCAGGCAGGCAAGCCTTCTGGCCAAGCGGGCAAGCCTTTCGGCCAAGCGGGCAAGCCTAATGGTCAGCGCGCACCCAGACGCTCGGGCGTGTAAAGCTTTCACCAAGCGGAGAGGGTGTTAAACCCTCTCCAGCAAAACAGCGGCGCCTTGACCAACGCCCACACATAAAGAGGCCAGACCATAACGGCCCTTGGTCAGTGTCATTTCCAGGGCCAAAGTGCCCGTCAGTCGAGCGCCTGACATGCCCAAGGGATGGCCGAGTGCGATGGCGCCACCATTGGGATTGAGGCGCGCATCTTCATCCGCCATGCCCAAAGCCCGTGTGCAGGCGAGCACTTGCGCGGCAAAGGCTTCGTTAATTTCTATCAGCGATAGATCCTTGATGGTTAGACCCTGCTTGGTCAGCAGTTTTGTCATGGCGGGCACGGGGCCATAACCCATAATGCGCGGCGCGACTCCGGCAGATGCAGCGCCCATCACGCGCGCTTTGGGCACAAGGCCATGTCTTTTGACGGCAGCCTGTGAGGCCAGAATTAAAATGGCCGCGCCATCATTGACGCCAGAGGCATTGCCAGCGGTGATTGTTCCATCGGCGCGCACAATGGGGCGCAATTTGGAAAGCGCCTCTAATGTTGTGCTGCGCGGATGTTCGTCCTTGCTGATGGTGATCATCTGGCCACGCCCTTGCGCGACTTCGACAGTGAGGATTTCTTGCTCCAAGCGTCCATTGGCTTGCGCTGCGGCTGCTTTGGATTGTGAGCGCAGAGCAAAAGCATCCTGATCCATGCGGCTGATTTGATAATCATCAGCGAGATTTTCCGCTGTCTCTGGCATAGACTCTGTGCCATAGGCGCTGTGCATAAGCGGATTGATAAAGCGCCAGCCAATCGTCGTATCGTAAATTTCTGCTTGGCGTGAAAAAGCCGAAGTTGTTTTGGGCATCACAAAAGGCGCCCGCGACATGCTTTCAACCCCACCGGCGAGCGCCAGATCCATATCGCCGCTGGCAATGGCTCTGGCCGCACTCATCACCGCTTCAAGACCTGAGGCGCAGAGCCGGTTCACCGTCACGCCGGGGACAGAGGCGGGTAGGCCAGCCAAAAGCGCAGACATGCGCGCTATGTTGCGATTATCCTCACCGGCCTGATTGGCGCAGCCCAACCAGACTTCTTCAATCGCTGCTGGATCAAGCTTAGGATGACGTGCGAGGATGGCTTTTATGGGCAGAGCTGCCAGATCATCAGCGCGCAGGCAAGCCAGTTCGCCCGCATAGCGCCCGATGGGCGTGCGCAGATAATCGCAAATGAAAACGTCAGTCATGGCAGCCTCTGGATCAACGCACATCCGCCTCTGTTTAGGGAGGCTTATGTTAAGGATGGATTGGGCTTAGCTTCAACGGGAGTGAAGATCAATCAGCCTTGCAGAGGTCTTATTAACAAGGCTGAAAGTTGGATTATTTGGCGGGATATTTCTCGCAAATGGCCGTACTGAAATGACAGAAGGCACAGCCCGCTTTAATGGCATAAATCTCCATCCCACGCTGCGCTGAGTCTTGCGCGTGACCTGAGCTTGTTGACATGCAAATGGGCGGGCCCATCGGAGCGGCTTCTTTAGTAGATTAGAACTAAATATCTGAAATATATATAAATTCTTTATTATCCGAGAAGGTGGATTCAACCTCTTTCTTATTGTAGACTAGGTCTTATATCTATGGCTGGTTTGGACTCACGTTTAATCTTGGCCCTATGGAGGTTCGCATGCGCACTCTCACATCCGTTATGGCATTGGCTTTAGGTCTTGCAGGATCGAGCTTTGTTTCGCTGAGCTCTCAAGCGGCCGACTTGCCTGTTGTGGAAGGTAAGGTTGTGGCGATTGAAGCCAAAACGGACAATCTCACCATTGCCCATGATGCCATTCCCAATCTGGATGTTGGTCCGACCACAATGGTCTTTAAAGCGGCCAGTTCCAGCATGATTCAGAAAATCAAAATGGGTGAGAAGGTCAGATTTTCTGCCGTTCGCATGAATGGACAATTGACGATCACCAGTCTGATGTCGGTGGATGCGCTCTTGTCCGGCGAATCTTGCGAATAAACTGATCCATCACTTTAGTTTTGTTTGTCTGAAAGGCTGAGCCATGTCTCATCGGCTGACCACTCCCTTTTTTGCTGGTTCTGTGCTGGCTGCCCTTATCTTGAGCGGCACTTTTAGCTCACCGACTTTGGCCGGGCCGCTTGAAGATGGGGCACAAGCCTATTCTTCTGGAGATTTCAAAACAGCCTATTCGCACTGGTCAAAGGCCGCAGCTGCGGGCGATGCGAAAGGCCAATATAATATTGCTATTCTTTCTGATCAGGGCAAAGGCACAGACCGCAACCTTGGCGAAGCTGTGAAATATTACAAACTGGCCGCTGATCAGGGCGATGCCATGGCGGCATTCAATCTTGGGCTGATTTATCTCTCTGGCGATGGCGTTGAGCGCAATCCTGCTGAAGGTCTAAAATATTATCAGAAGGCCGTTGATCTGGGAGATCTTCTGGCAACCTATAATCTGGCTGTGATTCATTCTGAGGGAAAGATTGTCCCGCAGGATTATGCGCAGGCTGCCAAGCTTTTCACCAAAGCTGCCGAGAAAAAGCATACCGCCTCACAAACGGC
>CAIVAX010000445.1 GCA_903903935.1 uncultured Hyphomicrobiales bacterium
AAAGGGTACGATCACAAGAGCGTCGATGATTGCAAAGAATGAGAAAAGATATTTCAGCCGTGGGCTTGTCGCTTCCTTGAAATCCGGATCTTCTGGCGCGATCAAGAGGCGAATCAGATATTCACCGGTAAAAATGAAGATCGAGAATAACTCGAAATAACGAAGCAAGTGCTCATAAGGAGCGAGTGATGGAATCGTTTCGAGGATCATGCTTGCGATATTCGCGATGATCAGAGCCGACAACCAATTCTCGAAATTCTTATTGGTTGGCACACCATTTTCTGGCTTGTAAAGCCAATCATAGATGATGCGGCGAAATGGTTTGCGGGCAGGTGCTTTCGCTTTGACAGAAGCATTTTTTGCCGCAGCGGGGGCAGATTCGGGTGCGTCTGTCGCGGAATCCTTCGTCGGGGTGCTCATTTTGTCACATCCTTCAGAAGGTCAAATCGGTGGCGACTTTGATCAGATGAAAGCCGCGGCCGCAGACGATGACGCGCAGCATCAAGTCTTTGGTGAGGCCTTCCGATCCGTCAAGGGCGGTATAGGCAATAGAGGAGCTACCAAGCGGAACAGCGCCTTTTTCAAGGATGATCGTGCCCACGGTGTCAGGATTGCTCATGTCGCATTTCGCAGTAAAGAAATCACGTGAGGGATCAAAGCGGCTCTTCTTGTCTGCAAATGGCCCGCCTTCAGCGCTCAAGGCTGCAATGCATCCTTTCCATGTATCTGTACTGGCCTTGTTGCAGACCGCAGGCTGGAAACTTTCTTCCGCGCGTTTATCGCCGCCATTTTCCTTGATCCAGGCGACAACCGCTTCCGCGTCGCGCTTCACATCTTCGATGCGAAGCGATTCACGCATTGAGTGGGTGCCCAGGGAAATCACAGCAGCTGAGATGCCGATGCAGCAGCAAATAAAGGCGAGGTCAGAAAGCCGTAAAATGGCGAGCGCGCTCAAGATGGCGCGGATCGTCTTGAATTTCGGCATTGAGAGGCTGGGAATGCGTCTGGCCTGCTTAGGATCCGCCTTTGCCTTCGGCAGGGATGGGGCTGGCCCATTGGCGATTTCAGTGGCAGTTGCGGGTTGGGACGGACGCTCGAAAGTTTCCATCCAAAGACGCAGGAGAATGACCCGGTCTTCAGGGCTCAGCTTTCCCTTGCCCTTGCCAGATAGTACATCCTTGATCTCGGTGCGCGCAAAGGCGCGGTCCTCTGGCGCCAGCGCCGTGAGGTCGGTCGATTCGTATTTACCGACGAGCGGATGAGCCATGACGCAAGGAACCCGAAACGCAACACATGCCTGGCTCTGGCCAGACAGAAGCTATCCGCCTGAATAAGCGGGGAAGCCTTCCCGTCAATAAACGGCTGCAATTGGTTATGCTTTAGCTAACATAAGCGGGGCTGGAGGCGGAATTCTCGACAATTTGATCAGAAAAAATAGATTCTGGTGCCCTTAGTGTTTCATCCCCGCCCCATGCAGGCGTCATAGGCCCGCCTATAGGCCTCACCGTTGGGCGCCATACGCATGGTTTCTGGCCGGCTTTCGCGCTGGTTGGGGGTTGGAAGCCCGGGCGGCTGTTTCAGTGCGGGCGCGCCGGTCCGCGGCGCCATGATATTTGCATAGTCGCGGGCTTGCATGTCGCACAGGCGCGGATCGCCTGCCGGTAGGGATTGGGCTGTCAATCCAAGCAACCATAACAATGCGAGGGGAATCTTATTCATTTCCGGAACCTGACTTTTGGTTTCTTATATTTCCGTTAGAAGGTTGAATTATAAGACGGCTTGGATGATGAAATGGAGGTGGCTTGGAAAATCTCAACAGTTTGGTTAAGTTGGAAATGCGCCTTGATGCAGCAACCAAGCCGCTTAGGGATGCCACGCTTGTCAAGTGGAAGCTCGACGCACGCAAGGCGTCGTGCGGGGCTTAGAAGCTCTTTCCTGCGGCCTCTTTTAAAATCCGCGTCTTAATGGTGAGATCTGAGACT
>CAIVAX010000446.1 GCA_903903935.1 uncultured Hyphomicrobiales bacterium
AAGCCCTCACCACAGAAGAAATCTTGATCTATAACAAGCCTGATCGTCAGCAAGTGCTTGAGGAGGGCGCCAAGAAAGAAGGCACGGTCGTTCTCTATTCAGCAATGATCGTCAATCAGGTGCAGCGCCCCATTGCCGATGCCTTTCGCAAAAAATATCCCTTCATCGATATTAAATTCTGGCGCGGTGACAGCAATCAAATCGTCACCAAACTCAATGCGGAATCGCAAGCCAATGCCTTTGTCGCCGATGTGGTGGAAGGTTCTGGGATGAGCGGGGGCATTGGCGAGGCGCAAATTGCAGCGCCCTTTTATTCAAAATACACCGATATTATGGGCGCAAAAGACATAGCCCCCGATCGGCGCTGGATGACGACACGCTATCGCTATATTGCGCTGGGCTATAATACCAAGCTGCTCAAACCTGAAGACGCGCCCAAAACCTATGAGGATCTGCTCGATCCCAAATGGAAAGGCAAAATGGCTTGGAATGCCAGCACCGATGCCAGCGGCGCTTTGATCACCATTACCAGCCTGCGTGCAGCCTGGGGAGAAGAGAAAGCCGAGGCCTATCTGGCCAAATTGGGCCAACAAAAAATTGCCAATCTGGCGATGAGCAATCGCGCTGTGGTGGATCGTGTGATTGAGGGTGAATATCTCATCGGGGTAGGAATTTCAGCGCATCATCCCGTCATCAGCGCACGCAAAGGCGCCCCCTCCGCAACCGTTTTGTTAGATCCTGTGCCCGCGCTCAATGGCACGATTCAGGTCATGCGGGGAACCAAACATCCGCATGCCGCTATGTTGTTGGTGGATTTCATGCTCTCGCCGGAGATTCAGAAATTCCTGCAGACGGCGGAATATTTCCCGGCCAATCCCGAGGTTGAGCCTGATGAAACGCTGAAGTCTCTGGTGCCTAAAAATGCCGGTGTGGGTACTGTCATCATCACCCCCGACATGTTGGTGAAGGATACCGCCCGTTCGGCGCAATTGTTCGAGAAATACTTTAAATGAGCCAGATGAGATCTGGCGCAGATCGCTCGTCCTTGCGACCATTTCATGCCAGAAATGAGGCGATTCCTCTCGCCCTAAATGACAGGCGGGGTTGCTAAAAATAGTGTATAGCTGCGCCCGTCTGACCATTGAAAGGAAATGGCCATGAAGAATATTCTCGTGCCGATCGAAATGCATACGTCTTTGGACTCTGTCTTGATGACAGCTGGTTTGCTGGCCAAAAGTTTTGGCAGCTATATCGAAGGCATGCCTTTGAGCCCGGATCTGCCTGATCTGGTGGCCTTTGACATGCCCGTCAGCTGGACTTTGGCCGATCAAGCGACATGGAAAGAATTGGCCGAAGAGGCCCGTGGGCGGTTTCAGGCCTTTATGGAGGAACAATCCATCCCTCCCCATCAGGATGGCGAGACGGGCCTGTCCTATGGCTTTGCGGGGGATCGCTCCTTTGGCGATAGTCAGGTGGCAAATTATGGGCGCGTGTTTGATGTGACCATTTTGGGTCGCCCAGGCTCAGAGCGCGGCAATCCTCGTATTGCGACAGCCGAAGCGTCTTTGTTTGAATCCGGCAGGCCCGTACTTCTGGCGCCCCCCGAGGCCCCTACAAGTCTGGGGCAGACAGTGGTCATCGCTTGGAATCAGAGCATGGAATCAGCCCGCACCACGGCCTTTGCCATGCCCATTCTGCGCAAAGCCACCAAAGTGATCATCCTCACCATTGAGGCGCATAATGCCGAAGGGCCGTCAGCCGACCAATTGGCACATATGCTGCTGGCCCATGGCATTAATGTTGAGATCGTCCATCGCCAAGGCAAGAATAGAGCTGCTGGTGTTGCCTATCTGGAAGATGCGATGCAGCTGGGCGGCGATCTGCTGATCAAAGGCGCCTATTCGCAAAGCCGCTTGCGTCAGATGATCTTTGGCGGGGCCACTTCGCATATTATGGCTAAAGCCCGCCTGCCGGTTCTGATGTCCACCTAAGGCTCAGTCCTTCAAAAATTGGCTGATGAGATTGGCCACTTGCTCGGGCTGCTCCAAATGCGCCGCATGGCCAGCCCCGGCAATCATGTTTAAGCCCTTTGCCTGTGGCAGGCCTTCAGCATAGGCCTGACCATGGGCAATTGGCACCATGTGATCGTGCTCGCCCCAGATCACTTGGGCAGGCATTCTGGCGCGATAGAGCCGCTCAATCAGTGAGCGCTCATAAAAATAAGGTGGCCGAAAGCCGGTGAAGGAGCCATAGCGCAGCATGGCATAGCGGCGAGTTTCTTCCTCAAGATCGCCGCGTCCATTGGGGAACCAGCGCAGTCCCAATTCGGTTTCCGGCCCATTGAAAAACACATTGCGCAATGTGGCATAATCAACGCCGCGCTCCGGCTGGGCATGCATGAACACATCGCTAATGGGTTGGCCGACGACAAACAGGCCGCAGGCACCGATCAGGCTGAGTTTGCGCACACGCTCGGGGTGGCGAATGGCAAGCTCCGCCGCAATCCAACCCCCGGCGCAATGCCCCACAAGATTGAAACTATCAAGACCCAAAGCATCGAGCACTTCGAGATAATGAAAGCTCAGATCCCCTGGCGCCCAGCCATTTGTCAATTCCGAGCTGCCATTGCAGCCCGGATGGGCAGGAGCAATCAAACGTGTCTTGTGCGCCAAAGCCTGATGGAAGGGCAGGAGCTCACCAGCCACGCCATGAATATCGGCAAATCCATGCAGATAAACCGTGGGGGTGCCCTCACCACTCTCAAACAAAGTCACTTCTCGATCGCGCACTTTCATCAGACGTGAACTCACTTGACCACCTTCAGTCCCGCATGAGCTGGGAGATCGGAAAAGCTGCGGCCAAATAATTTAGCGGAATCTTCGCGCAAACGCGGCGCCACTTCGGTGGCGAACAGGCGCATGCTTTTGCG